>VBOM01000435.1 GCA_005877535.1 Nitrospirota bacterium
ATTCTCTGGGTGGTTGGTATGCGGCAAGATGAGCGTTTTGTCGTACGCGGTGGGACGACACGATGTTTGGTTGTCTCGGTGAAGAACCTGGCGTCAGCGAAGGAGTAAGGGAGCATGGAACGGATCTTCGGCCGCCCGATCGTGACGCAAGAAGAAATGCGTGCCAGGATCCGCGAGTTGGGCAAGCAAATCACGACCGATTATACGGGGAAGGACTTCGTCTTGGTCGGGGTGTTGAAGGGGGCCTATGCTTTCTATGCCGATTTGGCTCGCGCAATCAGAATTCCCATGCGGGTGGACTTTCTTATGGTGACCAGTGACGGGTCTCGGGCAAAAACATCCGGCAAGGTTAAAATGGTGACCGAGTTGACCGAGGACATCAAGGATAAAGACGTCTTGCTGGTGGAAGACATCGTCGATTCCGGACTGACGGCCCAATACTTGGTCAAGACCTTGGCGAAAAAGAAGCCCCGGTCGATTAAAGTCTGCACCTTGCTGAGCAAGCCAGATCGTCGGACCAACAATGTCACTATCGACTATGTGGGGTTCAAAATTCCGAATAAATATGTGGTCGGGTATGGGCTCGATTACCAGCAGAAGTATCGGAACCTTCCCTATCTGGCTGTCTTGGATATCGAGGGAGATCAAGAGTAAGACTTTGATCACACGGTTGTCAGCATGAATGCGCCTGTGGTAACATTACTCACGGTCGGGAGGTTTCTGGCCGTTTGAGCGTGCCATCCACAAGGAGATCCGGATGAATTCCAGGACAAAGAATATACTTTTCTGGGTCGTCGTCGGCCTCTTCATGATATTGCTATTCAACCTGTTCAGCGTGCCGCATCATGAGCCTGAAGAAGATGTAATATTTAGTGAGTTCATGACCAAACTCGACAAGGGGGAGGTCGAGCGGGTCATCATCAAAGCCAGCCATATCAGCGCCGTCCTGAAAGACAAGACCCGTATTCGAACCTACTCGGTGGAATATCCTGAATTGGTGCAGGTCTTACGGGATAAGGGCGTGCAGATTGAAGCAAAACCACCGGACGAAAGCCCTTGGTACATTACGTTTCTTGTGACCTGGGGGCCGTTTGTGCTGTTCCTGGGGTTGTGGTTCTTCTTGATGCGGCAAATGCAGATGGGAGGCAATAAGGCCCTCTCATTCGGCAAGAGCCGCGCTCGTCCCGGTACAGGCAAAACGCTGCTGGCCAAGGCCATTGCCGGTGAAGCCAGCGTGCCGTTCTTCAGTATCAGTGGATCGGATTTCGTGGAAATGTTTGTCGGCGTCGGAGCGTCGCGTGTTCGCGATCTCTTCGAGCAAGGGAAAAAACATGCTCCCTGCATTATTTTTATCGACGAAATCGATGCCGTTGGTCGGCTTCGTGGAGCAGGGTTGGGCGGAGGTCATGACGAACGGGAACAGACGCTCAATCAATTGCTCGTCGAGATGGATGGATTTGATACGACAGAAGGTGTGATCTTGGTCGCTGCGACCAACCGGCCGGATGTCCTCGACCCTGCCTTGCTCAGACCGGGGCGTTTTGATCGGCAAGTGGTGGTCAATCGACCGGACATGCGTGGGCGTGTTGAAATTCTCAAGGTGCACACGAAGAAAGTTCCAATCGCGACGAACGTGGAGCTGGAAAAAATCGCTCGCGGCACGCCGGGCTTTTCAGGGGCCGACCTGGAAAACTTGGTCAACGAAGCGGCGCTCTGGGCCGCGAGACTCAACAAGAAAGAAGTGGAAGTCGTCGACTTCGAGATGGCCAAAGACAAAGTGTTGATGGGAGCTGAACGGAAGAGTCTGATCTTGAGCGACGAGGAGAAACGTACGACAGCCTATCATGAAGCCGGGCACGCGCTGATCGCCAAGCTGATTCCTGGAACGGATCCCGTGCATAAGGTGACGATTATTCCTCGGGGACGTGCCTTGGGCGTGACGATGCAGCTCCCCACCGATGACAGGCATGGATATTCGAAGGTGTATTTGTACAATCAGCTCGCCATTCTCATGGGGGGGCGTGTGGCCGAAGAGTTGGTCTTGAAGGACATGACGACTGGAGCGGGGAACGATCTCGAGCGGGCGACGGATCTCGCGAGGAAGATGGTCTGTGAATGGGGCATGAGCGAAAAGATGGGCCCCTTGACGTTCGGCAAACAAAACGAACAGGTTTTTCTTGGTCGAGAGCTCGGGAGCCAGCGCGACTTTAGCGAACAGATAGCCATGGAGATTGACCAGGAAGTCAAGCGGCTTGTGACGGAAAACTATGAGCGGGCAAAGCGGCTGCTCACGGAAAACATGGCCAGTCTGAAGCGTTTGGCGGAAGCACTCTTAGAGAAAGAAGTGCTTGACGGGTCCGATATTGATCACATTCTCCTGCAGTCCACATCCCAGGCGGTTCCTGCCTAAGTTTTCTGCATCGCTGATCTCGGGACTCCATTTCAGGGCATTGGAGTCCCGGGCAGTACATCTGAAAGACGATAGGCGAGAAGGGGGGTCCTTCTCGTGGTGTGGTGTTGTAACGTGTACCCGATACGACCACGCTAGGTGGCGGTTTTGGGTACGACGGAGGCACCGTCGTTTGATGTTAGAACCGAAGACATTGACACGACAGGCGAAAGATCGACTGATCGAATTCCCAGACAGACCGTTAATTATGGGTGTCGTGAATGTGACGCCGGATTCGTTCTTCGACGGTGGCCGCTATTTGGATGTAGAAGCCGCTGTGGCCCATGCCGTTCGGTTAGCAGAAGAAGGGGCGGATCTGTTGGATATTGGCGCAGAGTCGACGCGTCCCGGTTCCGATATCGTGAGCGAGGCAGAAGAGCGTCGTCGTGCGATTCCCGTTGTGACCGCAATTGCAAAAGCTGTCTCCATTCCAATCTCGATCGATACCTCAAAGGCTGCTGTTGCACGCGCGGCCCTCGACGCAGGGGCGGTTCTCGTGAATGACGTTACGGCTTTACGAGGCGACCCGGCCATGGTTGATGCGGTTGCCCATACGGGAGCTGGAGTCGTCTTGATGCATATGCATGGTTCGCCTCGTACGATGCAGCAGGCGCCTCGCTACGACGATGTGGTCGGTGCGATCTCAGATTTTTTTGAGGAACGAATCCGCTTCGCGATGGCACATGGTATTGTACGAAGACAAATCATTCTTGATCCAGGTATCGGATTTGGCAAGCTGCTGGTGCACAACCTTACGCTGTTAGCCCAATTGCGCCGTTTCGAGCGGTTTGAGTGTCCATTGCTGGTCGGTGTC
>VBOM01000436.1 GCA_005877535.1 Nitrospirota bacterium
GGTCGGCCCCCCTGCTTTGCAATATCATCATAGAGGCTCTGCGACGATTTGACCTCTGAGATGACCGTACTTCCAGGCTTTTCTGCCAGAATATCACGAGCATAGACCACCATCAGGCGATCGCCCCATAACACATCTCCCTGCTCATCGATGGCCCCAATGCGATCGGCATCTCCATCGTAACCAATCCCAACATCGGCTTTATGTTGTTTAACGGCCTGAATCAGATCGTCGAGATTCTCTAAGATCGTGGGATCGGGATGATGGTTCGGAAATCTCCCGTCGAGATCACAGTAGAGCCCTGTGACGTGACAGCCCAGGAGCTCTAAAGCCTGTTTCGCCACCAAGGCCGCCACACCATTTCCACAATCGATGACGACGTGTAAGCGCTTGGCATTGACGTGAGTGAAGCTCTTCTTGATATAGGGCAGATAGTCAGGAATGATTGGATGCTCCGATAACTGTCCAGCTCCAGTTATAAAGGAGCCGGCCTCCATCACCATTCGAAGCGCCTGGATCTGCTCTCCATGAATCGTGTCTTTCCCGATGCAGATTTTAAATCCGTTGTATTCTGCTGCATTGTGGCTTCCGGTGATCATGATGCCGCCATCAACCGGTAGTTGAAACAGAGAGAAATACACCAGAGGCGAAGGGCATACTCCGACATCCACCACGTTCATTCCACCGGCGAGGAGACCCCGCACGAGAGCCTTGAAAAGCCCCGGTGAACTCAGTCGGCCATCTCGCCCGACCGAGATCGTCTTCACCCCACGATCTTTCACAAAAGTGCAGTATGCGCGGGCCACCTGCTCCGCGATCGAATCGGTGAGTTCCTGGCCCACGATGCCACGCAGGTCATATTCGCGAAAGAGTCCCATGGTTTCTCGTTATTCGTTATTCGTCAACCGTGAATCGTGACTAGAAGTCTTCGCTTTGGATAAGTATCGAATGAAGCCATTAACAACCAATGTAGCTTTGAGTACTTCCTCTCTTGTAGCTTCAAACTTCTCATGCGATAAAAACGTCTCGTCCAGAGCCACGGTAAGATGATCTAAGACTTCATAAAGAGACCCTCGCGCCTGACGTGCAAACTGGACATTCTCTGCATAATGGAACCGTCCATATCCCTCGGCAAGATTTGCCGTAACAGATTGAGACGCCCTGATAAGCTGATTCGCCAGACGATACTTCTCCTCATGAGGGAATGTTCGCGCTATTTCAGCAATCTGCCGTCGCAAATCTCGACAAATCTTCCATACATCGAGATCCTCAAAAGTTCGGATTGGCGATTGTTTATCCCTTGCCGTCTCAGCATCTCTATCACTCACAATCTCCACCTTCGCGATTAACAGTTCACGTTTAACGATTAACGTTCCTTCCATAGTCATCCTGAAACCGGACAATATCGTCTTCCCCAAGATAGGGGCCGTTTTGCACTTCAATGATATGCAGGGTCTCTTGACCGGGGTTTTCCAACCGGTGACGGGTTTCGACAGGAATTTCTGTACTATGGCCCACCTTGAGATCAAAGACCTCGTCGCCCCTGGTCACCCGCGCCGTTCCGGTGATCACGACCCAGTGTTCGCTCCGTCGATGGTGCAGTTGCAACGAGAGGCGCCCTCCCGGCTTCACCGTCACGCGTTTCACTTTGTAACCAGGTCCTTCTTCCAGGATGGTATAGGACCCCCAGGGACGATGCACGGTCATGTGCTCAAGATATTCCGGCGCGTTCTGCCGTTTAAGAATTTCGACCAACTGCTTCACATCCTGCGCGCGTGATTTTGGGCAGACTAACGTGGCGTCCGGTGTATCGACCACCACCATGTCGGTGAGCCCGATCGTCGCCACGAGACGGCGATCTGCGTAAACAATCGACCGACGGCTCTCGAGGTCGACCACACGACCGACCGCAACGTTACCGGCTTTATCCTTCTGCGCCACTTCATCCAGACTCCCCCAACTCCCGACGTCAGACCATTGAAATGACACGGGCACGATCGCGGCTTTCCTCGATCGCTCCATAACGCCCGTATCGATCGAAACCGGCGTAAGTGTCCGATAGGCATCGTCAATGGCCTGTCTGTTTGCCCCCGCCTGCATCAATCGGCCGATCCGTTCGATCCCACGAAAGAGGGTGGGTTGGTGGCACCGAATTTCATCAAGAATCGTCGCCGCGCGCCAAATAAACATGCCGCTGTTCCAGTAGTAGTCCCCTGCCTTGAGATATTGTGCAGCTTTGGTTGCATTGGGTTTTTCAACGAATCGGCTGACCGGATGCCCCTTGAGCGTACCCTGTTTTTCCAACGTCACTTTTCGGTTGGGCTTAATGTAACCGTAGCCGGTCTCCGGGCGGATCACTTTGATGCCAAACGTCACCAGATAATCCTGCTTGGCCAACGTCGCCGCCAATGTGACTGCCGAGTCGAACGCTCGCTGGCCTTTGACGATATGATCGGCCGGAACTACCAACATCA
>VBOM01000437.1 GCA_005877535.1 Nitrospirota bacterium
GGATGGCATAGATGAAAAGGGTAGAAGAGCGCGTGAGGGGCTGGGGGTCGATTCATCGACAAAGATTCACGGTCATGCTAGGGTTTGCGCGTGCGATATTTCTTCGCGTCGTGGCTTGATTTCCTGCTCATCTTTGTCCCGGTGACTATCGCTCTCGAAGTTCTTCGAGCCGATCCACTGCTGGTCTTTGTGTCAGCTGGACTTGCCATAATCCCATTGGCGGGCCTGTTGGGAAGAGCCACCGAGCATTTGACGACCCATGTTGGTGCCGGCATCGGCGCGCTGCTCAATGCCTCGCTTGGGAATGCCGCGGAATTGATTATTGCACTTGTGGCTCTGCGCGAGGGCCTTCACGATGTCGTCAAAGCCTCCCTCACCGGCTCGATCCTGGGCAACATCTTACTCGTACTCGGGGTCTCCATGTTTGCCGGCGGGAGGAAGTACGAGCGCCAGAAGTTTAATCAGACCGCCGCAGGAATGGGCGCCAGTCTCCTGCTCCTGGCTGCTGTGGGGCTCATCATTCCCGCTCTCTTCCACTTCACCGCCGCCGATCGCGGTATCGTGATTGAACGAAAGTTGAGTCTAACAATATCATTTATATTATTCGTCATTTATGTTGCGACCCTGTTGTTTACCTTGAAGACTCACCACCATCTGTTTGCCGGAGAGGCCCATAGTCCCTCGGATCTCGGAGAGCAACCTTGGACCCGGCGTGCTTCGATTTCGATACTCACCGTGGTGGCCTCTCTCGTGGCTCTGATGAGTGAGATGTTAGTCGGTGCGCTGGAACCTGCGGCGCAGCAACTAGGGCTCACGCAAGTCTTCGTCGGCGTCATTCTTGTAGCACTTGTGGGGAATGCGGCCGAACATTCCACGGCCGTAATGGTGGCGCTGAAAAACAAGATGGACCTAGCCTATGGTATCGCAGTTGGGTCTAGCCTGCAGATTGCGTTACTTGTTGCCCCATTGCTCGTCTTTGCCAGTTATCTCTTCGGGACGCCGTTGGATCTGATCTTCACACCGTTCGAAGTGGCTGCAGTGACGATCTCGGTCCTGATTGTGGGATTCGTGGCGATGGACGGAGAATCGAACTGGATGGAAGGTGTGATGTTGGTCGGGGTTTACCTAATGTTGGCCATCGCCTTTTTCTTCCTCCCCGCCTGACAGGATGCTGAAAAAGCCGGTTTTCTCACCCACCCAGCCCCTGCGCGCCGAGACGCGCTTTTCCCGGGCTTCGTTCTCACCTCGAAAGCATCCTCAACGTAGCCCGGAGGCTACGCCTCCGGTGCTTCCATCGGCTGCGGCCTTGCTGGCCGGCTTTTTGAGCATCCTGCGAAATAAACCAGAGAGACTAGATATCCAGACAAACCGGGCTCGTCTCGCCAGTCTCGTGCGCCTATCCGCGTCAAACTTTATCCATGTCGATGACTTCTGTGGCCTCCCACAGATTCTTCTGTTCCGCATCGGCCAGCGCCTTTACCCGATCTTCTTCCGTCTCTTCACCAAACTGAGCCGCTCGTGCCGGCACAGTCGTTTCCTTTTCGGACGAAGACAAGTCCGCCTCTGGTGGCGACGGCTGCCTTCTTCGCTTCTTGGCAGGATCCATATTAACGGGCATGGCAACTCCGCTGTGATCTGTGTTCAGTTTCCACCCGACCCTCTGAGAAAGTCAATGCGTACGGTGGCCGCAGCAGGAGTAGGCTTGTCTCTTCTAGCAGGCTGTTCAAAAAGGCTGTTCAGCAAAACCGCAGCGAGTAAAGGGCTAAGGCGTACCCTCCGGGGCGCACGGTGCGACGAATAAGGAGCGCCAGTCTGTGCGCGCCGCCGAGTGGTGAGGCGGCCGGGTCCCCCTTGAGGATCTGAGCGATGCGAGAACGATGCATGGGAAAAGGCGCGTCCCGGCGCGCCGGGGCTGGGCGGGTGAGAAAAGCGACTTTTCCAACAGCCTGCTAGTACAGCTCTCCGGCGATGGTGTCTGCCTGGAGGCGTCCTCGTGCCGAGAGTCTGCTGCACTCACCGTCTTCTTCGATCAACTGTTGCGCAAGTAACTGTGCAGTGATGGCCGTATGCCCATAGTTTGCGGCATGCTGATGAAGACTGTGTGTGGGAATCCCTTGAACAAGTCGCAAGC
>VBOM01000095.1 GCA_005877535.1 Nitrospirota bacterium
GCTGAAACAGCCCATCAACCTCCTTCTCGCTTCGCTCAGAGGAACCGTGAACCATAGGATTGCCGTGTACTCTTCCTCCGAAACCTTTCACGTTTGACGATTCACGTCTCACGGATCGTGGACGGCTTTTTTGAGCATCCTGCTCAGTCAGGGCTGTTATATGTAGGGCTCTCGGTTAGGGGATTGGTGAGGTACTGCGTCGGGGAGTTGATGTCTCATCGGCTGGAAACGTGACGGTCACATGCTCATGGTCGATGTGCAACGTCAACGGTTGCCCCACCTTCACACGAGGGATTCCGATCTTCGAGTTGAGCATGACCAGGCCGACGGGGGTACGGACAAAGACGAAGCTGGATTTGAGCTTGGACACGGTTCCTGAGAGGAGGACCTGCACGTCGGCGCCAGCCGGAGGGGTTTGATTGACCTGTAGGTCGTACTGTAAATCATGCACTCCGTTGATGGTATTCGTTTCATCGACTTCGACGGTCAAGGGGTCTCCCTCGCTATAGTTGGTGAGCCGTCCTTCCTGTGTGCCGACATGGACAGTCTGGTCACCGTCAGGTCCCCACCAGAGTAATGTTCCCGGAGTATCGGTCCCGGACGTCATTGGCCCACTCAGGTAGCGATGGACTAACGATCCGTCGATCCTGTTTCGGATCTCGACGACGGAATGGCGCTCGTGCACCCAAAAGCGTACTTCCTGCGAGGCTTTGAGATCCTTCAGCGTTGTTTTGGAAGTGAGAGTCAGCAGTCCGATCGGGGTCTTGAGAAAGACGATCCCGGCCTTGGTCCGCCACACCGATCCCCGTAACTCTATGAAGGGATCAATCGTGACTGGATCAACGGGGGCAGGGGTTGGAGGAGGAGTTTCAGCGGCTGGGAGCGAGGGTATTTCGGCTGGCGCCGATGGTTCCTCGGCAAGGACAGGGACGAGGAGGGTGAAGACAAGCACTCCGGCGCAGAAGGCGTAGAAGAGGGTCTCGATCACACATCGCTGCAGCCTGCGAAGAGAGGAATCGTGCATCCCGCTGGTCTGTTGGTTGTCACGAGGCGCAGGGGGGTGACTCTCGGTATGTGAGGAATACAGCATGAGCTTGAGCGAATAACATGATGCCCAGGAGGAGTCAAGGCGAAAGCTGCCACGACAGTGATTCAAAGGCGATGCCTTTACGAAATTGCGCCACTGACGGGAGCCTGTACGTCGCCGGCTGGTAGAGATGCCATGAGTCTGCAGCCGCATATTGAGCGGAGGGCAGGGGGTGAGGGTAAGGATGATCCGGATCTCACCATTGGTTGAGTTCGGCTCACCGAACCCTCTATTTCTTCCGAACCAGCATGCGAATCGGGGTTCCCTCGAATCCATACTCCTCGCGGAGTTGGTTCTCGAGAAAGCGGAGGTAGGCAGACGTGATATTGTCCGGGTGACCGACAAACAACGCAAAGACCGGTGGTTGTGTCGCGACCTGGGTCATAAAGGCAGATTTGGTGATCTTCGTTGGTTTGCCTTTGTGCACCGGCAGGGGGTGGGTGGCGAGGATCTCCTGGAGGAATTTGTTCAGCGCTCCGGTGGGGATCCGCTTTGAAAAAGCCGCGACTACCCTATCAATGGTCGGAAAGAGCTGGACAAGTGAATCGGGATTAACAGCGGATGCGAAGAGGACCGGTGCCCAGGTCAGAAAGGGGAAGCGCCGCCGAAGTTCAAGTTCAACCTCCTGCCTGGCCTGGCTATCGCCTTCCCGAAGGTCCCATTTATTCACCAGGAGGAAGCAGGCCCGTCCCTGCTTGATGATGATCCCGGCGATCTTAGTGTCCTGCTCAGTCACACCTTCCGTGGCATCGAGTAGCAAGATCCCGAGGTCGGACCGGCCGATGGCCAAGTGCGATCGGACCACGCTATAGCCTTCGATCCCCCGGTCGATTTTTCCGCGCCGGCGAATCCCGGCTGTATCGGTAAAGAGATACTGCCGGCCTTGGTGGAGGGCGATCGAATCGATCGAATCCCTGGTGGTTCCCGGCACATCGCTGACCACCACTCGGTCTGCCCCGAGCACGGCATTCACCAGCGTGGATTTTCCGACATTCGGCCGTCCCACGACGGCAATGCGGGGCATCGTCGTCTGTTCAGCGTTTTCATCAGGGACCGGGAGGAATGGGTAGATGGCATCCAGTAGGTCGGAGACACCGATGCCATGCTCCGCAGAGATAGGATAGAGCGTATCTGTGCCCAACTGATAAAAATCCGCGACAAGCGTATCGACCTTGGGCGTGTCGATCTTGTTAATCACGACAAACAACGGCTTCGTCGTTCCGCGCAAGAGACGGACCACTGCCTGGTCCGGGGTCATCAGCCCGGTTCGGCCGTCCATCAGCAGGATCAAAAGGTCCGCTTCCGCAATGGCGAGCTCCGATTGACGTTTGATGAGGGCCAGCATGCCTTCCGAGGCGGACGGGTCCAGGCCCCCTGTATCCACCAGGCGGAATGGTCGATTCCGATAGGTGGCATCGGCGTAGTTACGATCCCTGGTGACGCCGGGAATGTCGTCCACGATGGCCGTTCGTTTGCCGAGCATGCGATTGAAGAGCGTCGACTTGCCGACGTTGGGGCGACCGATAATGGCCACAATGGGCGGGCGAGCCGATGTGGCTGACGGTACCGGTGCTGTCTGTAAGGGGGCGGTCTTGGTGCGTGGCATGGGAAATTGTCTGTCGACCGTAACATAAGAATTTTGGCAAACACAACCACCGTCGGGTACACTCTCGGTGCGATGACGCCATTTCCGCTGAATTGGAATGATATCGATGATGTCCTGCTCGATATGGACGGGACTCTGCTCGACCGCCATTTCGACAATTTCTTTTTCGAAGAGGAGTTGCCGCGCCGTTATGCCGCGCTCCACGGTGTACAGCTTGAAGAGTCGCGCGACACACTTATGGCGATGTACCGCTCGGTCGAAGGCGAATTGGCCTGGACCGATCTGCATTATTGGACGCAGCGACTGGGAATCGATGTCGTGGCTATGACCAAGGAACTGGATCACATGATCGGCTACCTGTGCGGTGCGGAGGAGTTCCTGCAACACCTTCAACAGCTGGAGAAAAGAGTGACAATCGTGACGAATGCCCATGAATCGGGCGTGGCCATCAAAGTTGCCAAGACCGGGCTCAATCGGTATGTCGATCGCATCGTGAATGCGTGTGAAGTGGGGTATCTAAAAATGCGTCCGGAGTATTGGCCCAATTGCGCGCAATTACTGGGATTCGACCCGACAAGGTCTCTCTACATGGATGATGATGAGGGCTGTCTGAATGCGGCAAAAGAATTTGGCATCGCCCATCTGATTCATAGTGCCAAGTCAAGTTCTCAACTGCCTCCCTCCCCGCTCACTCAGTTCATCTCGGTGACCGGTTTTTCTCCACTCTTCAACGGTCGGCCTGTGATCTAGTCCGGTCGGGTTGCTGTACCTCGGTACATCTCGCCTCCGAGTCTGGGTACACTCTGCATCTGGAACCGATCGAGGGTCACGATCTTCAAGCTGGCCTGGACGATGATTTGGTCGATCTTGCGGTTCAGATTGCAGCCACAGCCAATGATGTCCTGAACAGGATTCAACCGGTCCTGCCACGCTGCAACCTTTGCGTCCTCGCTCCGGCCATGCTCTAGAAACAGAAACACTCCGTCAGGCTTGAGGACTCGACGGACTTCTCGGAGTGCCTTGACCGGATCGGGAATCGTACAGAGGGTCCAGGTGCTGACGACGAAATCACAGGATCGGTCGTCATAGGGCAATGACTCAGCGGTGACATGTCGGATGCGAATGGGAAAGGACTGACTGGTGCTGCGTTCCGTGACGATCTTGGAAAGAAGATTGGCGGGGTCGACGGCGTGGAGCCGAGTAATGGCCTTCGGATAATGCGGCAGGTTCAGCCCGGTTCCAATTCCCAGTTCCAGCACCTCACCGTGGACATGAGCGAGCAATTCCGTGCGCAAGCGACGGAATTCTTCTCCCGCCATGACCCAATCCATCAGGCGGGGGAAAATGTGTGTGGCGTAGAGTCCCATCGTCGCGCGTAGTATAGCAAAGACCTCTTCCCGCGACGCCCGCAAATCTTGTTGAGCCTGAGAGGTCTATGTTAGAGTCCATTTTCTTTTTCTATACAGCCACGGTTTGTCACGGTATGAGCAAGACCTACAATCATCACGCCCTTGAAATAAAGTGGCAGGCCTATTGGGAGCAGCACCGGACCTTCCATGTTGCTGACGACCAGGCCAAGCCAAAGTTCTACTGCCTCGACATGTTCCCCTATCCCTCAGGATCGGGTCTCCACGTCGGTCATCTCGAAGGCTATACCGCGACGGATATCGTGTCCCGCTATAAGCGTATGCGGGGCTTCAATGTGTTGCATCCGATGGGATGGGACGCATTCGGGCTCCCCGCCGAACAGTATGCGGTGAAGACGGGGATTCACCCAGCGATAACGACGGCGCAGAACATCGCAACGTTCAAACGCCAGATGAAACGTGTCGGTCTGTCCTACGACTGGGAGCGTGAGGTCAGCACGATCGACCCCGACTATTATCGCTGGACGCAGTGGATCTTCTTGAAACTGTTTGAGCGAGGGCTGGCCTACGTGGCGGAAGTTCCGGTGAACTGGTGTCCCGAGTTGGGGACGGTGCTCGCCAACGAAGAGATTATCGATGGCAAGAGCGAAGTCGGCGGGTTCGATGTAGTGCGCAAGCCGATGCGCCAATGGGTATTGAAGATCACGGCCTATGCCGATCGACTCCTTGAAGATTTGAAGCTGGTCGAATGGCCGGCCAGCACATTGGAGATGCAGAAGAATTGGATCGGCCGATCGATCGGCGCGGAAGTCGAGTTTGATTTGGCCGGCGTCCCTGGCACGGTTCGGATTTTTACGACGAGGCCCGATACCTTGTTCGGTGCGACCTACATGGTGCTGGCGCCTGAGCATCCGTTAGTGGAGGTCGTCACGACTGCCGACCGCCGCACCGTGGTCACAGCCTATCGCAAGGCGGCGGCCAGAAAAAGCGATCTCCAACGGCAGGAGCTCGAAAAGGAAAAGACCGGGGTCTTCACCGGTGGCTATGCGGTGAATCCAATGAACAACGAGCCGCTGCCCATTTGGATTGCCGACTACGTGTTGATGGGCTATGGCACCGGCGCCATCATGGCTGTGCCAGCGCATGATGAGCGCGACTGGGCCTTTGCGAAGACCTATGGCTTGCCGATCCGAGAAGTGATCGCAGGCGGCCAGGCTGAACAAGAGGCGTTCATCGCGACCGACAAGGGTACCGTCGTCAATTCCACGACGTCGGATGGAAGCTTCACCATCAATGGGCTGACACCTGGTGACGCGATTCCAAAACTCACTGCCTGGTTAGAATCGCACGGTAAGGGTCGCAAGGCCGTGAACTACAAGTTGCGGGACTGGCTGTTTGCCCGTCAGCGGTATTGGGGCGAGCCCTTTCCGATTGTATGGGTGGATGGCCAGGCCCTTCCGCTTCCGGAAGAGCAGCTGCCGCTGCTTTTGCCGGAAACCAGCAATTTCAAACCGTCCGGAAGTGGCGAAAGCCCCCTTGCAAATTTAACAGACTGGCTGACGACTACCGACCCGATCAGTGGGGCGCAGGCACGCCGTGAAACGAACACGATGCCCCAATGGGCCGGCTCCTGCTGGTATTATCTGCGATTTATTGACCCGAAGAATCAGGACCAGCTCGTCGATCCGGCAAAGGAACGCTATTGGATGCCGGTAGATCTCTACATCGGCGGCAGCGAACATGCCGTGCTGCATTTGCTCTATGCGCGGTTTTGGCACAAGATTCTGTACGACATTGGGGTGGTCAGTACGCCGGAGCCGTTCAAGAAGCTTGTGCATCAGGGGATTGTGCTGGGAGAAGACAACCAGAAGATGTCGAAATCCCGAGGCAACGTCGTCAATCCCGACGAGATCATGGACCAGTTCGGGGCCGATGCGGTGCGGCTCTACGAAATGTTCATGGGCCCGCTGGAGGCAGTGAAACCCTGGAGTACGCGGGGCGTAGAAGGGGTCACACGGTTTCTCGAACGGACCTGGCGACTCATGGTGACTGAAGAAGGCCGGCTCTCTAATAGCGTGGTGGAGACGGTTCCTACTCTCGAACATCAGCGGTTGCTCCATCAGACGATCAAGAAGGTGACGGAGGATATCGAAACGTTGCGGTTCAATACCGCGATCTCCCAGATGATGGTATTTACGAATGAGATGACGAAGGCCGAGCAGCGCTCCCGGGCCGTACTCGAACCATTCGTCTTGATCCTGGCACCCTTCGCGCCCCATCTGGCAGAAGAGTTGTGGGAGGTGCTGGGTCACCAGCCGAGCGTCGCTCAGCAGCCCTGGCCGATCTATGACCCGGGAATGACAGCAAGCGACCGGCTGACTATTCCGATCCAGGTGAATGGAAAGTTGCGAACCAAACTCGACGTGGGAGCCGACGCCACACGCGAGCAGATCGAAGGGCTGGCTCGTGCGCAGATCGCGGAATGGCTGCAGGGCAAAGAGCCGAAGAAGATTGTGTATGTCGAAAAAAAATTGATGAATTTTGTGATATAGCGACCAGGCGGGGCGGGGCGAGAAGGGCGGGACATGCGTAAAAAGCAAGAAGGGCGGGATGTGGAGGAAGGGTGGAAAGCCAGGCCCGCTTTTGCCTGTCCCCCGCTTTTCGCTTGTCTCGCCTGTCTCGCGCTCTTGGTCGGCTGTGGCTATCAATTCCGTGTGGAGGGAGCTGGGCCCACAATCGGGAGTGCAACGGCGACATCCTCTTCCACGTCACCGCCACCGCGGTTGATAGTCCGGATCTTGGAGAATAAGAGTTTTGAACCTAACCTGGAAACCCGTTACACCAACTATCTGCGCCACGAATTTTCATCTGGCAGTGGGGCCCAGATCGTTGCGGATACTGAGGCGGCCGATCTTGTGCTGTCCGGGAAGATTCTCTCGGTCAGTGTTCCGACGCTCAGTTTCAGCCAGACCACTACGCTGGAAAGCCGTGCAGAGGTTTTGGTGATCGTCAAGGTGGAGGAGACCAGGACGAACCGTCTCGTGTGGGCGCAAACGGCGAAGGGCACCTCAGAGTTCTACGTGACGTCCGACCTCCAGTTCAATCGCGTCCTGCAGAATAGGGCCTTGGAACAAGCTGGCCGTTTCATCGCCGAGGACTTGGCGTCCCGCTTTCTGCTTCAGTTGGAATCGGGGCAGCTGGCAAAGCCGCCCGCGCCTCAGGCGTCGGACAGCGTGGACACCAACATCAAATAAATAAGGTATCCACTATGGCCTCAACGATTTCTCATGCTCAGCTCATTGCCCAGCTTGCGCAAGGAACGGTCGCCCCGCTGTATGCTGTAGTCGGCGAGGAAGATTTGCTGCGCGATATGGCTCTGGGTACACTGAAGACCGCGTTGTTGGGGGAGGGCGAGAGCGACTTCAATTGCGATCTGTTCTATGGAGACGACGTGAGCGGGGCAGAAATTGTCGCCTGTGCTTCGGAAGTAGCCGTGTTTGCGGCTCGCCGATTGGTGGTGGTGAAAGCAGCCGATAAACTTCCGGCTCGGGAGTGCGACGCGATCCTTCCCTATCTGAAGGATCCGAATGCCTCCACGGCCGTGATCTTCGTCGCATCAAAACTTGATGGCCGACTCAAGTTCACTCAGGCCCTAGGAAAGGTCGCGGTGACGGTCGACTGTTCTCCTTTCAGAGAGACCCAGTGGCTTCCCTGGCTCAGACAGGACGCTGAACGGGTCGGGATCCGGCTCAACGAGGAGGCTATTGAGTTGCTCAAAGAGGCCTGTGGCGGCTCGCTATACTCGGTTCGGCGTGAACTGGAAAAGCTGGCTGCCTATGTCTCGCCCGGCCAGGCTGTCACCGCCGGCGATGTAGCGACGTTGCGCGGAACAGAACCTGGTGCTTCCGTGTTTGATTTGACCTTGGCGATCGGCGGGAAAAACCGCGGGAGGGTGTTGGCGATCCTCGCCAGAAATCTGGAAGCAGGGGAGGCTCCCCTGAGAATCCTTGGTTCACTGGCCTGGCAATATCGGAGACTGTGGAAGGTCAAGGAAGTCATACGGCAAGGGGGTCGCGAGGGGGAGGCCGCTCGGACCTTGCGCATGGATCCTTACAAGGTGCGGGCATTTCTCGAGCAATTTTCTGACGCCCATCTGCTTGAGGCGCTTCGGCTATTTTTGGATGCCGATGCCAGGCTGAAGGGTGGAAGTGGTGGACGTCCCGCACG
>VBOM01000096.1 GCA_005877535.1 Nitrospirota bacterium
AAGATCACGTCTCTTACTCCCAAGACACCGGCGGCACGGAGGGCCTCCTCTCTTCTTACTTCGGCCATCCGCTGCTCCGTCAACGCGAATGGGTTCGATGACCTGCCACCGTTCGTCACGACGACGGAGGTAATCACAGCCATGGACTCCACCAGTTTGGCGACCGTCCCGCCCATGCCGATCTCCATGTCATCCGGATGAGCGCTGATGATGACGACGCTGTTGTTGTGGCTCATGGCCGAGGCATATCCCTTAGACGTCGAGGGCTACCTGCTGTTCTGCGTGGTAGGAACTGCGGACGAGCGGGCCGGATTCGATGTGGGTGAAGCCAATGGCCATCCCCTCCACTTTTAACATGGCAAACTCGCTGGGATCGTAGAAGCGCGCAACAGGCAGATGCTGTCTTGTCGGTTGGAGATATTGGCCGATGGTCATGATGTCGCAGCCGACGGAGCGGAGGTCGCGCATGACCTCGCGTGCCTCGTCAATGGTTTCTCCCATCCCGAGGATCAGCCCGGATTTAGTGCGCATGCCCCATTGCTTCGCCTTGCCGAGTAACTCGATCGATCGCTGATACTTTCCTTGTGGTCTGATTGCCGGAAACAGCCGCCGGACGGTTTCGATGTTGTGATTCAGAATCTCCGGCCTCTCGGCGCAGACCATCGCAAGGGCTGTCTCATTCCCTTCGAAATCTGGAATCAAGACTTCAATTGTGCAGGCGGGACTGAGCTGTCTGGTCTGCCGGATCGTTTCGGCAAAGATCGCGGCGCCGCCATCTTCCAGTTCGTCCCGGTTCACCGATGTGATCACGGCATGTCTCAGGCCCAACACCCGGACCGCTTGTGCGACGCGAAGCGGTTCTTCATGATCGATTGCCGCCGGTCGGCCTGTCACGACTGAACAGTAGTGGCAACGTCTGGTGCAGATGTCGCCCAGGATGAGGAAAGTCGCGGTGCGTGCGTTCCAACATTCCCATCGGTTCGGGCAACGCGCTTCTTCGCAGATGGTATGGAGCTTGAGCCGGTCCATCGTCTGCTTGATGTCGAGGTAGTCTGGACCGGTTTTCGCTTCGACTTTGAACCAGGATGGGAGGCGTTGAGAAGAGCGGAGGGCCGATGGCGGAGGGCCGATAGGCGGAGATGTGTCAGCGGTAGAAGTTCTCAGTTGGCTCAGGGGTACAAAGCTCATCGAGTCTCCTTCGACGGAAGTAACTCTGAGGGGTGTTCCAGGATACGTTTAAACTCCTTCAGGAAGCCGGCCCCCTGTACACCATCCAGCGCCCGGTGGTCGCAGGATAACGTCACCTTCATACGCCGGCCCGCCTTGACCGTACCGTCTTTGACGACAGGCACGTCGCGGATGGTGCCCACGGCGATGGATGCCGCCTGAGGGGGGATGAGGACCGCGATGAAGTTTTCCACGTCGAACATTCCTAAGTTTGAGATCGTGAAGGTGGCATCTATGTATTCCTGCGGATGTAAGCGTTTCTCCCTGGCCCGGTCGATCAGCGTGCGCGATTCGGCCGAGATATCGTCCAGTGACTTCGCGTCGCAATTGCGAATGACCGGCGTGATCAAGCCGTCATCGATGCCGACGGCGACGCCGATATCAATGCGCGCATGTCGCCTGATGGCCTGGCCGGTGAATGACACATTGATTTCAGGATGTCGGGTGAGCGCGATCGCTGCGGCTTTGATCAGCAAGTCGGTGACAGAGGGATGCGTGGTTCGGTTCTGTTTGCACTGATCACGGAACCGATCTGCCTGCTCCATATCGATCTCGCTCGTCAGATAAAAGTGCGGCACTGGCGCTTTGCTCTGTGTCGTCGCTCGGGCGATGGCTTTCCGCATCTGGCTCAGCGGTTGGTCTGTTCCAGCCGGCAGCATCGACGTTGGCGGCGCCTGGGTTTTCAAGACATCCTCTTCCACGATTCGCCCGCCAGGACCCGTTCCGGTGATGGTGGCGAGATCGATCCCCCGTTCGGCAGCGAGCGATTTCGCGCGAGGCGAGGCGAGGATACGGATTTCTTCTGAACCCGCTGGTAAGGCGGGTGCCGGACCAGCAGCAGCCGGCGCGCTTGTCTTGGTTCCCCCGCCGGCCGATGGCGCGGCAGTGATCCTGTCGGTCAATGCCGCGGTGATGTCTTCATCCGGTCCCCCGATGACGCCGATCAACGTTCCGGACATCACGGTTGCGCCGTCCTGCACCAGGATTTTCCGTAGGATGCCGGAGGCGAAGGCTTCCAGATCCATGATGGCCTTGTCGGTTTCGATTTCAGCGAGCGCCTCCCCTGCCTGCACCGGATCCCCTTCGCGTTTCTTCCACGCAAGGAGGACGCCCTCTTCCATCGTGTCGGTTAATTTTGGCATCACGACGCGACTAGCCATAAAAGTCCCTCACGGATGCTGAAAAAGTCCCCCATTTCACCCGCCCAACCCCGGCGCGCCTAGACGCGCCTTTTCCCATGTTTCGTTCTCGGTTCGACATAATCCTTAACGTAATTCTGAAGCTACATCTCCGGTTGTGTCATCCCTGCGGCCTCGCCAGGGAAAGAGATGCGTCTTGGCGCGTCTGGGGCTGGCGGGTGTAACCGCCGGCCTTTTTGAGCATCCTTAAGATCGGAGTTGTCTTTCAATCATCACCATCATTTAACTAATAGTAGAGCGACGAAACCAACCGAAAAACTTGCTGATCAATCCATCTGGTGTTTCAGGCTGCCGCGGAGGGTCCGGATACTCAATCCAAGGCTCCTGAGAACCCAAATAGGCACCTTCATGGACGCTTAGTTGGCTGCGAAGTTGCGAGTAGCCCTGCTCTTGGAGAATGCGAATTAATTCCTCGAGCGCCGCCCTCGGTGTGTCGTACGCCGCGGTCACCACGCGTGTCGTTTCATATCGAAGAATCGCTTGATAGCCTCCCTCGGCCTGCTCAAACACGACCGGCCTGCTGAAGCCGCGTTCGCGTGCATCCAAGCCGGCCAATTGATGCTTCTCCTGTGCCTGGTCTGCCATGACCATCCTGCGAGAGAGTTCTCCTATCTGAGTACTCTCTCAAAGGGCCCGGAACACAGCCAAGAGATCGCTCAATGCAATGGTCTTGTTCCGCAGGATAGCGCGCTGTGCCTGCGTCGGCTCCATTGCGGAGGCTCGCTCATGGCCGCCTTTCAAGATGGCGGTTCCGAGGGCAAGCACGTCTTTGCATTCCTTCTCGACTTTGCTCTTCACCACGGGATTCACCGCCAGAATGTCCGCCATCGTTGCGCGCGTCTTGGAGAGATGCGCGTGCAGTTCCTCGTCTGGGTATGTCTTCCGGGCCGCCTCATCGAGGCAGCGATCGAGATACTGTGTCAGGAACACATAGAGTCGAACAAGCGTCTCTGTAATCTCGATATGACCGAGAGTCTGGGCTTGTGACGACATAGGTAAACGTGCCTCCTTTCTTCGTCTACTGTGCGCCGCACAATGCTTTGACAGCCTCGATGACACGCGCCTTGTCCGGGATGGCGGCATCTTCCAATGGGCGACTATAGGGCATCGGCACATCTTCGCCGGTGACGCGCTGAATGGGGGCGTCCAGGTAGTCGAACGCCGCCGCATACACACTCTCGGCAATCTGCGCACCCAGCCCGCAAAAACGCCAGCCCTCTTCGACGATCACGAGATGCCCGGTCTTTTTGACCGAGGCCACGATCGTTGCTAGGTCCAAGGGTTTGAGGGTGCGGGGATCGATGACCTCGACCTCGATGTCCTCTCGGCTCAATTGTTCGGCTGCCTCCAGCGTCAGCAGGAGCATCTTCGAGTAGGCGACGATCGTCGCGTCGCGTCCGACACGCTTCACCTCGGCGACACCGATGGGGATCGTGTACTCACCGTCTCCGACATCCCCCTTCGTTCCGTACAGCAATTGCGCTTCGATGAAGATGACAGGATTGTTGTCACGGATTGCGCTCTTCAGCAAGCCCTTCGCATCGTGCGGCGTGGCCGGCGCGATCACTTTCAATCCCGGCACGTGGCAGAACCAGGCCTCCAGGCTTTGCGAATGCTGCGCGCCTAACTGGTGAGCTGCGCTGCCAGGTCCGCGAATCACTAGCGGCACAGACAGCTGCCCTCCCGACATGTAATGAATTTTAGCGGCATTGTTGACGATCTGATCCAATGCCAGAATGCCGAAATTCATGGTCATGAGCTCGACGATGGGATGCAACCCAGCCATGGCGGCGCCGATTGCCAGGCCTGTGAAGCCGGCTTCCGTGATCGGGGTATCCACCACCCGTTGAGGGCCGAATTCTTCCACGAAACCCTTACTGACTTTGAAGGCACCCTGGTAGTAGCCCACTTCCTCGCCGATCAGGAAAATGCGCGAGTTTCGACGCATCTCCTCCCGCATGGCCTGGTTCAGAGCTTCCCGATAGGAGAGCAACATGGATTCTCTTATTCCTCCCGCATCACGTGGGTGTGCAAGGCCGATGGGGTTGGAAAAGGACTCTCATCCGCGAACTTGACGGCAGAAGTCACGACTTCGCCGACTTCCCGCTCGAGCTGTATGAAATCGGTCTCGGCGCCCAGGTTGTTGCTCAGGATCGTCTCCTTCAGCATGAGAAGAGGGTCGCGTTTGCGGTGATCCTCTACTTCTTCTTTGGTTCGGTAGTGTCCGTGTGCCGGATCTGACATTGAATGGCCCAAAAAACGGTAGGTCATCGCCTCGATGAAAAATGCTCCCTGCCCCGCGCGCACCTGCTCGACGACCTTGCGCATCACATCGCGGACGGCCAGTACATCCATGCCATCCACGCGCTCAGCCATGATGCCATAGGAGCGGGCCGTTTCTGCCACGCCCGCATAGAGTGCGATGGCCCGTTCAGCCGGCGTCCCCATTCCATAGCGGTTGTTCTCGCAGATAAAGACCACAGGAAGTTTCCACAAGGCAGCCAAGTTCAGCGCTTCGTGTGCCTGGCCGCTCGGGATCGCCCCTTCACCGAAAAAGCAGACGGTCACGAGGTCGAGTTTTTGATACTTGGTCGCGAAAGCGAGGCCTGTGGCAAGGGGAATATGGCCCCCGACAATGGCATAGCCGCCCATGAATCGGCGCGGGGCATCCACCAGGTGCATGGAGCCCCCTTTGCCCTGGCACAGGCCCGTCGCTTTGCCGAACAGCTCGGCCATCACGTGGCCGGGGTCGGAGCCTCGGGCGAGACAGTGCCCATGGTCGCGGTACGCGCTGATCGCGTAGTCATCCGGTCGAAGCGCGGCGATGGCCCCGACCGCAACGGCCTCTTCGCCGATATAGAGGTGCAGGAAACCGGCAATTTTTGCGAGAGCGTACATTTCCGCCGATTTTTCTTCGAACCGACGGATCAGCAGCATTTGACGATAGAGGAATAGTACGTCGCTCCGGTCCATACCTGGCACTACCATGATAAAGAGCCTAGCAGGCTTCGGAAAAACGATTGGGGCATACGAGAATCCTGATGGTCCATACGTGTGCCTGCGACAAGCGCAGTCGAGTGGTATAACAGGTGAATACTCCCGAAGGATGCTCAAAAAGGCCGTCCAGCAAGGCCGCAGACGATGAAAGCACCGGAGACGTAGCCTCTGGGCTACGTTGAGGATGCTTTCGAGGTGAGAACGAAGCTGGCGGGCTTTTTCAGCATCCTGCTAAATAAGCACCTTCACGTCCGTGCCATCCACCTTTACTTCATACCGCTCCACTTTCGCCGCAGGAGTCGCCACGCAGGTGCCCGTGGTGACATCGTATTGCCAGCCGTGCCAGGGACAGGTCACGACAGACCCTTCGAGTTCTCCCTCGCCCAGCGGGCCGCCCCGATGGGCGCAGGTGTTGTCGATTGCGTGGAACGTCCCGTCCACATTAAATACCGCGAGGGTTTTGCCGTTTACTTCTGCGACGATCCCGTGGCCCGGTTTCACATCGTCTGTGCCTGTCACCCGCACGAATTCTCCCATCGCCTCCCCCGTCCTTTCATCTGTCTGTTATGTTTTCGCAAACGGGTTCTTGATTTTGCTCAGCAGGCTTTCGATCGGAGGAACTCCCTTTGCGGCACCGGTGACTTCCGCGATAATTTTCTGTGCGATCTCCCGGAACGCCGCCGATTGCGGAGACGCCGGATCAGCCACGACAATCGGGTTGCCAGAGTCGCCGCCATCACGGATCGCCGGGTCGATCGGCACTCGACCCAGGAACGGCACCCCGAGTGTGGCGGCAGCCCGCTCCCCTCCCCCGTGCGAAAATATTTCGGTCCGCTCCCCGCAGTGACCGCAGAGGAAGTAGCTCATGTTCTCCACAATGCCGAGAAGCGGCACATTCACCTTTTGGAACATCATCATGCCTTTGCGAACATCGTGCAAGGCCACTTCCTGCGGGGTCGTGACGGTGACCGCGCCGGTCAGCGGGACCAATTGTGTCAGGGTGAGCTGCGCGTCTCCGGTGCCGGGCGGGAGATCAATAAGCAAGTAATCCAGTTCGCCCCATAGCACGTCTCGAAAGAGTTGTTGAATGGCGGTATGGACCATCGGTCCTCGCCAGACCACGGCGGTCTCTTCCGGGACGAAAAATCCCATGGAGATGAGCTTGACGCCGTGACTTTCGGCTGGAGCGATCTTGCCGTTTTTCTGTTCCGGGGGCTTGGTCACGCCCATCATCATGGGAATGTTCGGACCATAGATATCCGCATCAAGCAGGCCGACCTTGGCGCCGGTTAAGGCAAGGGCGACAGCGAGATTGACGGAGACCGTGGATTTGCCGACCCCGCCTTTGCCGCTGCTGACGGCGATGACATATTTCACGCCGGGAATGAGGTTGTCTTTCCCGTGACCAGCCTGGGGTCCAGCGGGATGTTGATCAGCCATGAAGCGTTCCTCCTCTACGTGCACAATCGAATAGGACTGGCTCTCGGGTCAGCCACTCCATCATAAGCGAAGGACAGGGTGAAAGAAAATGGGTCTATTGCGCTATTGACGGTGGCTCAATGGGAGAATGCCTAGAGGAAGGATCAAATAGTCTCTCGGGAGCGTTTTTCGCGAACCGATTACCCGACGGTGGGGTCATTGCGGCGAAGATTGGTGGCGAGCCCGAACAGCGAGAAAGTGTATATGATCCATTTCGAGGGGTCGAAATTGTACCACTTCGGTCCGTTGCGAAAATCACGTGCGTAGGCGTGATGAAAATTGTGATATCCCTCGCCAAAACTGACAAAGGAGATCAACCAGCTATCACGGCTGCTGTCCTGCTTGCTGTGGGGCTGTGTCCCTACCATGTGACAGAGTGAATTGATCGTGAAGGTGGAGTTCAGCACCATGAACATCCGGAAGAGACCACCCAATAAGAAAGCGCTGATGCCGCCCTGCCAGCCGCCGTGCCAAATACCGAGGACAAAAGGGAGTAGCAGTCCCGTAACCACAATCGGCCAGTAGTAGCGGTCTTGCCACATCACGACAGGATCGCGACGCAGACGGATCTCGTACTTCTGCGTTCGATAGGGGGTGTCGTAAAAGAGCCAGCCGCAGTGGCTGTGCCAGAATCCCTTGGTGGCGTTGTAGGGATCTTCTTCTTCATCAGTCTTGGCGTGATGGCGGATATGGTCGCCGCCCCACGTGAGGGCAGAATTTTGCATCGCCCAACCACCAGCGACCAGGATACAGGCCTTGACCCAGTTCGGGCACTCGAAACTCTGGTGCGACACCAACCGATGATAGCCCACGGTGATGCCCATGCCAGTGACGATGTACATCACTAAGGACAGGACCCAGTCGAAAAGGCTGAACCCGTAGTAATAACCGTAGAGTGGGATCCCGATAATCGTGGCGACGACGATAGCGCAGAATAGAGCCAAGTTTAACGGCACAAATACGTCTTCTGTCTGTGTCGCTTCAGTTGTTGTCGCGAGCATTACTTCTCCTTTGGAGCACTCATCCATCGCTTCACGGGAGTATCTGCCGGGTAGGACGCAGTAGTAAAAACAGTATACCGAATTTATGCAAAGGTTTCAACAGAATGCTCGCAGTGTATACTGATGGTGTTCTTTCATCTCACTGCCAGTGGGTGTGCAGATGCCGACAATTTCTTCCCCTCTCGAACCTGTGGTCTACCGTATCGGTGAAGAGCTCGCTCGTCTCTCTGCCGGAAGTACTCCGACACTCTTTGAGCGCCGCTGGTGGTCGCAAACGGTCCTCAACTTGGCCATGCAGGACAGCCGCTTCAAAACACAGCTGTTTCGATTCATTGATGTCCTCCCATCGGTCACAGATGACGAGGAGGTGGTCGCGCTGGCTCGCGAGTATATGGGCGATGGAGACACACCACTCTTCGGTGGCCAATGGGGGCTCAAAGCCCTTTCCGCCACTAACTTAGGGGCTCGGCT
>VBOM01000438.1 GCA_005877535.1 Nitrospirota bacterium
AAACACCGCCTGGCCGTCTCGTCCGACATCGACATAGACAAAATTCGCTTCGCTCGGGATCGGCGCAAATCCGAGCGCGGTCAATCCCTTGACCATCTGCTCCATCCCAGCTTCATTCACCGCTCGACTTTGCGCCACATGTTCGTCGTCACCGAGGGCGGCGAGTGCGGCGCGCTGCGCCAGGCTGTTGGCGTTGAAGGGAGGGCGGACTCGATTTAAGATATTGGTAATCTCCGCTGTCGCCACACCGTACCCGATTCGCAATCCAGCGAGGCCATAGATTTTCGAAAACGTCCTGAGCACAATCACGTTCCGCCCCTGTTTCACATAGGCCATAGAGTCCGGAAACTGCGGATCCCGGACGTACTCGAAATAGGCTTCGTCGAACACCACGACGACATGCGCCGGCACGCGCGCGAACAGAAGTTCGACCTCATCGGCTGGCACCATCGTTCCGGTTGGATTATTGGGGTTACAGAGGAACAGGAGCCTTGTCCGGTCAGTGATGGCGTCCGCCATCGCCTGAAGATCGTGCCGCCAATGCTTCAACGGGACGACGATGGGTTTTCCGTGGGCTGCCGTGACCTCCATTTTGTAAATGACGAAGGTCTGATCGGCCATGACCGCTTCATCGCCTGGGGCCAAAAACGTACGGGCAAGCAGGCCCAGGATTTCATCTGATCCATTCCCGAGAATGACCTGATCCGGGGTCGACTTCCAGCGATCCGCCAGGGCTTCACGCAGGCGAAACGCGCCGCCATCGGGATAACGATGCAGGGTAGTGGTTCCCTCGCTCAACGCAGCGAGTGCCTTCGGGGAGGGGCCTAACGGATTCTCGTTGGACGCCAGTTTAATGACGCGTGCGAGACCTAGCTCCCGTTGAAGTTCCTCAATCGGCTTCCCGGGAACATAGGGACTCAGCGAGGCGATATCTGGATGGACCTTCAGTGGCATGGCATCAACTGTGGGCCGGATAGGATCCGAGGACTTTCATGAAAAGGCAGCGGCCAGTGATTTCTTCGATGGCTTTCTTGACCCGCTCTTCCTCAATATGCCCTTCTACATCGACGAAGAAAATATATTCCCAGGCTTTTCGTCTGGAAGGACGAGACTCAATCTTGGTCATGCTCAGGCCATGAGAGGCGAAAGGCCGAAGGAGATCGTACAGGGCGCCGACTTTGTCTTTTACTGAAAGCATTAATGAGGTCTTATCTTTCCCCGTACGCTCGGGCGGCTTTTGAGACAATATGAGAAAGCGTGTCATGTTGTTCATATTATCTTCGATGCGGGCCTTGATGACCTTCAAGCCGTACAGCTGGGCCGCCAACTCCGATGCAATTGCGGCGACAAAAGGATTTTCCATGCACAGCTCCGCGGCACGCGCCGTGCTCGCCACCTCCAACAAGGGCACATTGGGTAAGTTGGTCTCCAACCAATTTCGGCACTGGGCAATGGCATGGGGATGAGAGTGGATGTTTTTCACCTCTTCCATCACACCAGACTTCGACATCAAATGGTGGGACACCTCCTGGAGAATTTCGCCATAGATCAGGAGATTGGAATCAATGAACATATCGAGCGTGTGGGTGACCACACCTTCTGTCGTGTTCTCGATCGGAACCACACCAAAATTGGCTCGCCCCCGCTCGACTTCACTGAATACGTCCTTGATACTATTGACCGGAATATATTGGGCGGACGACCCGAATTTCTGCGTGCAGGCCATATGCGTAAACGTAGCTCTGGGACCGAGATAGGCCACCTTCTGAGGACCTTCGAGAGAGAGGGAGGCGGACATGATTTCCCGATATACTGGCCGAATCGCCTCGGATGGAAATGGCCCGGAGTTCTGTTGTATGAGGCGCTCGATTATCGCCGCCTCCCGCGCCTGGGTATGGAGATTGGCATCCGCATTCTGCTGTTTCTTGAGCTTGCCGATCTCGACGACGCTTTTGGACCGTTCATTCAGCAGGCGCAATATCTCGTCGTCAATGCGATCGATCTCTTTCCGGTACTCGGAAAAGGCTCCGGACATAGCTACCCCTCTCTTCCAGCCAGGGAGGCGGTCACCTGCCCATCGGCTGGAATGGCACAAGCTAAGTGGGAAATGATACAGGAACCATTCCTGGCAATGCAAGGAGACCCTCGACGTTTCAGGAACTTGCGTGACGATCCCCGTCTGTTCAATTCTACTATCGGAATGATTTTTTGTTGACAGGGGCCGGACGCGTTACGAGAAAAGGAGGGAGGTCGGCCTTTTAAAATGATCGAAGGCCAATTTCGTTGCTTGGCGGCCACGGCCGGTACGTTCGAGGAAGCCGGCCTGAATCAGAAAGGGTTCATGGACATCTTCGAGGGTGCCCTTGTCTTCCTGAACCGCGGCCGCCAGGGATTCCACCCCCACCGGTCCGCCAGCAAACTTGTCGATGATAGTCAGAAGAATCTGACGA
>VBOM01000439.1 GCA_005877535.1 Nitrospirota bacterium
CTAACTGAGTTAATGGCCCTCAAGTTGGATAACTGCTCGCCTTTTGCCGCCTTGATCACCTCTGCGTCAAATCCACCAGTCCGTCCTTTCGCTTCAACAACAATCCAATCTCCCTTTCCCGTTTGCCCAACCAAATCCGGTTTCTTATTGCCATAGAAGAACGTGGGGGTTATTCGATACTTTGGGTCTGGAAAGGATTTATAAACATCTAGATGGCATAGAAACTCCGTATCCAGAAATCTCGAACAAAACAGCTTTGCCGCAGTCAGTCCAAGAAAATAGGACACTCCAGACTTTTCAGACGGATCAAGTCCATCGTAGGCCTCTGAACGGATGATGCAACTACTTGTGTCATTCTTTAGATACGCGTATATCAGAGCCACTTTGTGAATCATTTCGAACCACGAATACTGGCCGTACAGAGGGGGTCCCAGAAATTCGGACAGTGTGGTAAGTGGTAGCCTGGCATAACCGACGCCCCCGAAGGGGGACGAACCAGAGGAGCGAGGCGATGAAGCGAACGAGACGCAATCATGGGGCAGCATTCAAGGCACAGGTAGCATTCGCCGCGGTCAAGGGCGACAAGACGCTGGCGGAGTTGGCGACCCAATTTAGCGTGCATCCCACCCAAATCACGGAATGGAAACAGCACTTGCTGACGCGGGCCGTGGACGTGTTTGGCGGTACGAAGGCTACGGCGGATGTTCCAGACCTCAAGGTCCTCCACGCCAAGATCGGGCAGTTGGCGCTGGAGAATGATTTTTTAGAAGGCGCGCTCCTCAAAGCGGGATTGCTGAGCGCAAAGCGATGATCACGCGAACCCACGCACTACCGGTGATACGGCAATGCCAGCTCCTGGAGCTGGCGCGCTCGACGGCCTACGCGCAGCCTCGTCCGGTGTCCGCATCTGATCTGGTGCTGATGCGCAGGATCGACGAGCTGCATCTGGCCTCTCCGTTTGCCGGAGCCCGGATGTTGCGCGACCTGTTGCGGAGCGAAGGCCACAGGATCGGGCGTAAGCGAGTACGCACCCTGATGGCTCGCATGGGCATCGAAGCGCTGTACCGTAACCCCCATACCAGCCAGCGACATCCGGCGCATCGGGTGTACCCCTATCTGCTGCGCCATCTGGCGATCACCCGATCCAATCAGGTTTGGGCAGCGGATATCACGTACCTTCCGATGACGCGTGGCTTTGTGTATCTCTTCGCGGTCATGGACTGGGCAAGTCGCCGGGTGGTGGCGTGGCGGCTGTCCAACACGTTGACGACCGACTTCTGCATCGAAGCGGTCCAGGAAGCTCTGGCCAGCTATGGCACGCCGACCATCTTCAACACGGACCAAGGCTGCCAGTTCACGAGCCAGGAGTTCACGGGGTTGCTGAAAGACCATGGCATCCAGATCAGCATGGACAGCACCGGCTGCTGGCGGGACAACGTGTTCGTCGAACGGCTGTGGCGGAGTGTGAAGTACGAGGAGGTGTATTTGCGGGCCTATGACAGCATCAGCGCCGCCCATCAGGGCGTGGGGCGGTACCTGACGTTCTACAACCAGACGAGACCGCACCGAGCGCTTGACGGCAAGACGCCCGAACAGGTGTACTGCACCCACCTGACGACACGGCTCACTGCCGCATAGTCAGATCACCGCGAGGCGCCACTTAAGAAATGGAACATGCTGTCCAAACAACTGGGACCACCTCTCACTATCCTCATGCTGGTCTTGCCGAGGTTAGCAATGTTGAAGAATTTCTGTATGCAGGTCTCTTAATCCCAATGACTGCGCGATAGAAGCCAGCGCGTAGAAGACTGAAAGATATGCTTGCTCAACCAATTGCATACGCCACTCAATCTGTTTGACAGAGGGCACACCTGCCACATTAAAGCTTAGGTTTGGATAGGTTCCTCCATAAATCTCCATGATGTGGGCGTAATTCGCATGAGTGTAACCAGAGAATGTCGTATAGACAAACCGTATCTTTTCGAGAACCCTATCGTCCTGTTCAAGCCCAGTAAGAGAACGAACAACAGCACTGTGAATCTTTCTAGTAGGAACAGGCTCCGTCTCAGCAGTTAAGTGACCATCGATTGTCGTTTCAAAGAATGCCTTCACGAACCTATCCACATGGGCTGATTTCTTGGGGTAGTTTTCAAGCAAGAAATGGATTTCTGCAGTACAGTCAATCACGCAACGATAAATTGCGCCCATATCGATAAATAGGCCGTTTGTGCATAGCAGATGCATAGATCTGATTCCTTGAGCGGCCCTTAAAGCCTTTAAGACGGCAACTGTTTCCACCCCGCAGTTCGAGTACTCGAATACGCCTCTCTCCTCCACCCAATTTGGCTTTCCCAGAGCTTCTACTCTAAGCCTT
>VBOM01000440.1 GCA_005877535.1 Nitrospirota bacterium
GGATATAACCCATGAGACCCATGACCCACGAGAATGCAGCAGCCAATCCGAATAAGCCTACCATCCCTCTGAGGGAAATCTTTCCCCACTGCACCGGCCCGTGTCGAAGCGCCCCTTTGAGCATCATGCGATTGATCATCACACCGACCACAAGAACCGTCAACGTGGTCGCAGCTTGCGGCGACGACAGCCCGACGCGGAGCCTCGCCGGCAGATAGTAGCCGTACACTGAGAGCCAGATAATGTTGAGGGCCCCTAGGAGGAACAGGGCGCCGATGAGGATGTTGCCCTTCTTGACCCAGGACACGACCATCGTTCGATTGGCGCGACGGTAATACATGAAACTCATGGTGGTCACGAGAATCATGATGTTGACCGCCCCGTTCTTCGCCGACATTACTCCGTAGTTGCCGACCACGGGATGTGAGGCTCCGCCCATTGCCTTCACTTCACCGGCCGACATAAAGACGGTGTGGGGCGTCAGCCAAATAAACAGAGCCAACATAAACACCGCGAGCAGCAATTGGTAATAGGGCTGATATCGTTCCCCTCCCCGCAGGCGAGCCATACTCTGCCACAGGTAAAAGTTCACTCCGAGGAAGAGAACACCGATCAAGAGGGCCTGTACCACAAAGAGCCAGGTGAGTAATCCACCCATCATCGTCACGCCCATACTCTGGCTGAACGCGTAGACTGATCGCATCAACCAATAGCCGGCAAAGGGCATCGGTAACAGCGCACAGACCGTGACAAACAGAAAGACGTGCCCCACCCAGTCAAAATAGGCGCGCGCTTGTTCAGTCTTGCTGGTGAAAAATCGATAGCAGGCGTAGGCCAACACCACCGCGCCGCCCGACATAATGTCTGCCAGGAAACGATGGACATTTAATGGATTCCACAGGGCCGAATGGAGCAGATGCCATCCGTTCCCCAAAAACCGCCCTTGCGCATCGACACCGGCAGGAGCCATCATAAAGGCCGACCAGGCATTGGCCAAGAGCAGCAGGGCCGTCCCAAACACATTGGTCAACAGGCCGATCGATGCGTGACCCCACTTCAAGGCCGGCTCAGCCATCCGGTTCCAGCTATAGTAATAGGTGACGAGGAGCAGCGATTCTCCGACAAACACGAACGCATAGACCGGCATAAAGTCCTTGAACGTCCCGCCCATGTACTTCATGAAGCTGGGATAGAAATAGAGAAACATCCCCAGCATGAGACCCCCGACCACTGCCGTCACCGACAGGGCGAGAAGGGCAACTTTTGCCAAATCCCGCGCAAGGCCGTCATAGCGAAGTGCGAGCGCGGGCCTTCTGCTGCTAAGTCCCAGAAATTCCAGCAACACACAAAAGATCGGCAACGCGAGAACAAACCCTCCGAAGTAGGTGTGTTGTTGCGTGACGAACCACACGAGCAATCGACTGTCGAACGACCCGATGCGCGGGTAGACTGTCTCCTGGGGAGAAGGAGCCGGCGGCCCCTGGGGGGCCCCTGGTGTTTTGAAATACAGATCGGTGGCGTCCTCGGCAAAGGATTGGCTATTAACGCCCCAGCCAATCCCCGAGACCGCGAGAACAGCAAGTAGCAGAACAGAAAACCCGATTATTCTAAATGTTCTTTTCTTCATTACCATACTCTTTATAGCCTGCGGAAAAACCATGCTGGCACGCTAGAACTTCTAGGGTCCGCACGTGTGGTTACAA
>VBOM01000097.1 GCA_005877535.1 Nitrospirota bacterium
CTTTCGAACACCGTCTCCGTAATCACACTCGTACCCTCGGCGGCCGTCATCAAGGCCACCATCTGCGCCTGCATGTCGGTGGGAAATCCAGGATACGGCAACGTCCGAATGTCGATCCCTTTGAGCCGCGATGCCGCGTTGAGGTGAATCCGTTCCTTCTCCACCTGCATCTCGACGCCGGCTTCCCGCAGCTTCATCAGCAATGCGTCCAAGTGATTCGGACGGCATCGATTGAGCGTTACCGCTCCCCGCGTAATGGCGCCCGCCACCAAGTACGTTCCTGTTTCGATGCGATCAGGAATGACGTCGTGATCGCTCCCATGCAACTCACGGACACCTTCAATTGTGATGACATCCGACCCGGCACCGACGATACGAGCCCCTCGCTTCACGAGAAAATTCGCAAGGTCCACGATCTCCGGTTCCTTCGCGGCATTTTCAATGACCGTGTTCCCCCGGGCAAGCGACGCAGCCATCATCAGATTTTCTGTTCCGGTGACCGTC
>VBOM01000098.1 GCA_005877535.1 Nitrospirota bacterium
ATGGAGATTGACGGGCCGTGACCCAATCGCACAACCACCGGGCATCGATACCGTGGCTTCTCCCCATCGCGCCAGCAGCGGACCCAACACGAGTACGGAGGCCCGCATGGTCTTCACAAGATCATACGGAGCCTGGGTCGAAGTGATGACATTGGCGTTAATGAGCGCGCGATGCCCCTCATGGTGAACCTTCGCGCCCAAGATGCCCAACAACTTGCCCATGGTGAGGACATCCACCACACGAGGTACATTGGTAATGACGCACTCGCCTCCGCCAAGAATGGTGGAGGCTAAGATCGGCAACGTGGCATTTTTCGCCCCGCTGATCTGGACCTCCCCTCGAAGCGGTATACCGCCGGTGATGATTGTACGATCCATCGTCTCCGCCCTTGCAGAATGCTGAAAAAGTCTGCCAGCTTCGTTCTCGCATCGCTCAGAGGCTCAACGTACCGAAGCGTACGCCTCGCCTCTTCGCTCGCTGCGGCCTTGCTGGACTGCCTTTTTCAGCATCCTGCGGGATGTACTCCTGTTGGCCCTAACGTGCAGGCCGGTGAGATTCAGGCGTGCCCACAGAGATTTTCCCGCCACCTGTTACGTTCCGACTCGCTCCACAATCACCACACGTTCGAGCCCCGCCGCGTCGTAGACCAGCCGGTGGAATCTGTACCCCGGTATCTGGTCGACAATCCGGCGCATCGCGCAAGCCTGGCCGGCACCAATTTCCATGATCAGTGCACCGCCGGGAGACAGGTATCGACCAGCCTCCTGCAGCAACCGTTCGTGCAACTCCGTCCCCTGAGGCCCTGCCACCAGCGCACCTCGCGGCTCGAATAGCCGCACTTCGGGCTGAAGGGTCCCCCAGTCGGCCTCGGCAATATAGGGGGGGTTCGAGACGATGACGTCAATGCGCCCTTCCATGTCCTGCTGCGCCAATGGCCTCAATAGGTCGCCCTCCAACCATGTGATGCGCTCGCCTACTTCATGGCGCGTGGCATTTTGCCTGGCGACAGCCAGCGAGGGGCTCGATAGATCGGTTGCGATCACCCACGCGCGCGGTCTCAGCCGCGCAAGCGCCACGGCAATGCACCCAGATCCCGTACAGGCATCGACGATGGTAGCCTGTCGCTCGGCGGGAATCCGTTGCGCGACATATTCCAGCAGAAGCTCAGTCTCCGGCCTCGGAATGAGCACCGCCGGATTCACATCAAACTCAAGCCCGCAAAACTCCTGGGTTCCCAGAATATATTGCAAGGGCTCACGCCCAACCCGCCGCTCGACCAACCCCCTGGCGACCAATAGCTCGGCGTGAGACAGCAGTCGGTCTCGATCGGCGACAACATGATGTGCGGAAAGCCGAAGCGCGTGCTCCATTATCCAAAACGCTTCCTGCCTCGAACTCTCGATGCCGGCCTGTTCCAGCATCCATTGCGCCTCGGCGATCACCTCACCAAGAGTCGCCTGGCCTGCTGACTGCGGAATGGGGGCAACCACATCCATGTTAAGCAGCTCCCACTTCTTGCTGCCGCTGCGCCTTCAGAGCCTGGACGAGTTCGTCGAGATCGCCCTCGAGTACCTGTTCCAACTTATGCAAGGTCACACCGACGCGATGGTCTGTCACACGATTCTGCGGGAAGTTGTAGGTGCGAATCTTCTCGCTTCGCTCACCCGTGCCCACCTGAGACTTGCGATTCTGCGCGGTTTCCGCTTCCTGCTTCTCCCGCTCCGCTTCGACGATTCTGGCCCGCAGAGTCCGCATCGCCTTGTTGCGATTCTTCAGCTGCGACCGTTCGTCCTGGCAACTCACCACCACACCGGTCGGAACATGAGTGATCCGCACCGCCGATTTCGTCGTATTGACGCTCTGGCCTCCGGCGCCGGATGAACAGAATGTGTCGATCCTGAGATCCATGGGATCAATATGCACATCGACCTCGTCCACCTCAGGCATGACAGCGACGGTAACGGTCGACGTATGAATCCGGCCGCTGGCCTCAGTGACGGGAACACGCTGCACACGGTGGACCCCAGCCTCAAACTTGAAGTGGCTATAAGCACCCTTGCCTTCTATAAGCGCAACGATTCCCTTGTAGCCCCCGGGCCCAGCTTCTGTGGCTTCGACCACATCGACCTTGAAATCTTTGATCTCGGCATACTTGCTGTACATGCGGAACAACGCTCCGGCAAAAAGCGCTGCCTCGTCACCGCCGGTCCCGGCGCGGATTTCGAGGAGCAGGCTCTTCTCGTCTCGTGGGTCTTTGGGAATGAGTAACTCTCGAGCCTGCTGTTCGATCTCACGCTGCTGGCGTTCGAGCGTAGCGCTCTCTTCCGTTGCCATCTTATGAAACTCGGCCCCCGCCGTGGGATCTGCAAGAATTTGGGTGGCTTCCTCCAACTGCCTTGCGTTGTCTCGATAGCGTGCAAGAAGCTTGGCGGCCGGTTCGATATCTGTCCGCTCCTTATTTACTTTGTGTAACTGCGAGGGTTGGCTCATCATAGACGGGTCCATGAGCTGATTCGTCAACTCATCATATCGATTTTCCAGCACTTCCCATTTCTTCAATAAGGCTGCTTCCATGGCCCCATTGCCCTCTGATTCGCTCTCAGCCCCTGTCGCGCAAAAACAAAGAGACCCTGCCCCTCAGCGAAGCAGGGTCCCTCGTATGACCTCTTCTCGAGCTACTTGTCTTTCTTCGCGTACTTCTTCTTGAACCGTTCAACACGTCCTTCGGTATCAATGATCTTTTGCGTCCCCGTAAAAAACGGATGGCAGTTTGAACATATATCGACATTGATGTCGCCACCGGTCGAGCGGGTCTTATATTTGTTGCCGCATGCGCAATGCACCGCGACTTCCCGATACACGGGATGAATACCCTTCTTCATAAATCACACTCTCCTGACATCACAATTTATCCGCCTTCGCCCATTCCAAGGCCAATCACTCTACCCTTTCTCAGCGACCAGATACAAGGCGGATATTATCGATTCATCGACTGCAGGAATTCCTGATTGGTCTTGGTGCCATGCAGCTTGTCCATCAGAAACTCCATGGCTTCCATCGTCCCAAGCGGACTCAACACCTTGCGCAAAATCCACATCTTGTTGAGACGATCCTTGTCCACCAACAATTCCTCTTTTCTCGTCCCGGACTGGCTGATATCGATGGCCGGGAAGAGCCGCTTGTCGGCCAGACGTCGATCGAGGTGGACTTCCATGTTGCCGGTCCCTTTGAACTCTTCAAAAATAACATCATCCATCCGGCTACCGGTGTCGACGAGAGCTGTCGCCATGATGGTGAGACTGCCGCCGTTTTCGATGTTGCGGGCCGCCCCGAAGAACCGCTTCGGCCGCTGGAGCGCATTCGAGTCCAATCCTCCCGACAGCACCTTGCCGCTTGGCGGCGCAATTGTATTGTAGGCGCGCGCCAGGCGAGTAATGCTGTCCAGCAGCACTACGACATCTTTCTTATGTTCGACCAGTCGCTTTGCCTTTTCAAGCACCATCTCAGCCACTTGAGCATGGCGCTGGGCTGGCTCATCGAAGGTTGAACTGATGACTTCGGCCTTTACCTGCCGCTGCCAGTCGGTGACTTCTTCCGGCCGCTCGTCGATGAGCAGCACGATCAAAGTCACTTCCTTATGGTTTTTAAGAATGGCCCGAGCGATGGCCTGCAGCAACATCGTTTTCCCGGTTCGGGGAGCCGCGACGATCAATCCACGCTGGCCTTTGCCGATCGGGGTCGTGAGATCCATTACGCGGGTACAATATTCTTCACGGTCGAACTCGAGGACCAGGCGCTCTTCCGGATAGAGTGGTGTCAGGTTATCAAAGAGGATTTTATCGCGAGACACTTCGGGATCTTCATAGTTAACCTTCTCGACCTTGAGCAACGCAAAATACCGTTCGCTCTCCTTCGGCGGCCGGATCTGCCCTGACACAATGTCGCCTGTGCGCAGATTGAAACGCCGGATTTGAGAGGGCGAGATATAGATGTCGTCAGGACCGGGGAGATAGTTCGAATCGGGAGCGCGCAGAAATCCGAACCCATCAGGGAGCGTTTCGAGCACGCCTTCGCCGAAGACCACACCGTTGTTCGCCGTCTGCGCCTGCAGAATCGCGAAAATCAATTCTTGCTTCCGCAGATTGGGTGCGCCATCGATCTTCAGATCGCGTGCAACCTCGTTGAGATCGGCGATTGACTTCTGCTTCAACTCAGCGAGATGCATAACCTCCCCCTTCGTTTGTGTCATGAATATCCTCTCAAGTCTCCGGCTGCCTTGTTATCGGCAGCGATCGCACGTGGTGAACCATGGGAAATTGTACACGGACTGAATTGTAGCGTAATGGTAGTGCGTTGATGATTATGTCGTGTATATCAGCTAAAAGAGGGTGACCCGTGAGGGACTTATCTGTTTTCGCTCGTCGCTTACAGGGTACGACTCTGTCTCATAGTTGCGGATGGATATTGTTGCAGGCCGGAACCCATGCCAAGCTGACTCGCCTCTGTCCCCTGAGCAATTGTTACTTGTGTCGCGATACGCCTGGGAAGTCTTGTGTGTGGAGATAACTTTGAATCGAGCTGAGATAGTGGGTGCATAATAACGCGATCGGTATTTGGTTGTCAACAGGGTTATCTCTTTTTCACGCTACCTACTTCGCGTTGAGCCAGTCAGTCCAGCCGACCCCGGCACTTTTTGATAGATGCACTGCTCCGACGCCTGCGGTTGCAGCGCAAAAGAGTAGTGTGCTATGAGGGACCTCTCGGGAACATACCATGGCGCACGACGACGAACACGGACAGCACGAGCGAATATTCACATTGGTCGAGGCCAATCGCCTCATCCCCCAGCTCAACTCCAAGTTGACATCGATTCAGCAAGCCAAGGCCGTCTTGTCACGTACGAAAGAAGATATTAAGAAAGCCAGCGCCCAGGCTGAATATGGCGGGGGTAGTACCGTTGGACACCTCTACATCTTGGGTCTGCAACAAGTCAGTACGAATCTTCAGGCGATTCAGGAACTCGGCATCCTGGTGAAGGACCTGGATCTCGGCCTCTGTGACTTTCCCCATCTTCGTGACGGCCGAGTGGTCTATTTATGCTGGAAGCTCGGAGAACAAGAAGTTCGCTGGTGGCATGAAACGACCACCGGCTATAAAGATCGCTGCCCGCTAGAGGACCTAGCCTGAGGTCGGAGTCCTAATCCTCAACCCTCGAGACATTTATGAAATTTGTCATACTCGGATTCGACGGTCCCGACGGAGAGGCCAAGCGAAAAATCTATCGCCCGGCGCATCTCGCCAAGATGGAACCCCTAGATGCGCAAGGCCGGGTCGTGCTAGCAGGTCCGCTCACGGATAAGACCGGGAGTCTTATCGTCATCGAAGCGGACTCGCTGGAAGACGCGCGACAGTTTGCTCGCGAAGACCCCTATACTGTCCACGGTGTATTTGAACGGGTCGACGTCCACCCATTTTCTCAAGTCTTTCCGAAAGAACGGTAACCGAAGGCCTGTCGCTCCACTCCTTCAGCCCTTACTCCGTTTGCCCCGCTCTGGTTGCATTGCCGCTTCAGCCATCGCGCGGTATAATTATCTGAATGGAACTGTACTGGCGATTGTTCTATTCTTCTTTTTTTGTGTTCTTTCTATGGGGAATCCCCGCGTTCAGCGCCTCCACAAAAACAGTCATCGCTGATGGCCAATATGTCATGGCCGATGGCGACACCTTAGCCGGCGCAGAAGAAAAAGTCCTCCAACGAGCCCAACGCAACGCGGTGGAAGAAGCGGGCGTCTATCTCGAATCTACATTCCGCGATGTGGAAAAAGAATCTGGCGGGAGAAGCACGCAAACCAGTTCGCTGGAAATCAGAACAATTGCCGCCGCTGTCACGGAAACGGAAATCCTCGAATCCAGGCGCTCCTTCGAGCTGGATCGTCCCGTCTTCTTCGTACGCATTCGTGCTACGGTCAATGTAAGCAGTCTGGCGGAGGCGATACGCCGACTTCAATCCGACCAGCAACTCGCACAACACTTTCGCCAACTCCAACAGGAAAATCACCAATTGCGCTCGCAACTGCAAGAGCTTCAACAGCGGCCGATCGGCGTCCGAATGCTGGCAATCGATCCGTACGGGAAGTCCGCCTCATACCAACGGGCACGCGCTATGCTCGAGACTGCTCTCCATACATCGAATCTGCGGGAGAAGATCCAGATCACCACAGACGCCGCCACCATTGACGATCGCTACGTCGATCCATTAATTGTGCGAGGGCAAACCTATCTCCGACTCGTCTCACTGGCTTTTTCCCAACAGGCTCAGGCATTGGACTATGCGGACTATCTGGACAAAGCCAGGATTGACTTCGATCACGCCATCACACTCGACGACAAGAATGTATGGGCATGGATTGGGAAAGGGGATGTACTCACGTGGCTGAAACAATGGGACGAGGCTGCCGCTGCCTATGAGCAAGTTCTTGAGCTCGATCCGTTTGCTGATATCGCTCGCCAGCGCCTCATCGACGTATACACGACTCAAGCCCGCCGTCAGGCGAACACCAAATCTTGGCATCACGCGTTGGCGACGCTGAAAAAACTCCTCAACGCCCAAACGCCTGAAAGTTGGATCCCCTATCAAAAAGAGGCGTATGCACTGCGGAGCGAAATCTATCTCAAGCTGAATCAGCCGGAACAGGCGATTGAAGATCTGTCCACCGTTATTCGGGTCGACCCCACCAATGCTGCCGCCCTGGTGACCAGAGCAAAACTTTATCGAGAACGTTTACAGGGTCGGCTCGCCAAAGATGACCTTGAGCGAGCCTGCGTCCTCGGATCGATTCCAGCCTGTGAGCAATTGCCGTAACACCACGCAACATGTTGACTTCGTGTCAATAATTCATGCGCGAGCAAGCCTATAGCCGCCTGAGATCTACCGATTGGTTTGACAGACTGAAAGAGCCAATCCTATAATACGGGCGCCTATAGTGCGCGCCCCAATGGGCGCTATGGGGATGTCTGCGGGGCAAAGCCCACATCTTAGGACAAAAGGCCTAAGCCTCCCTCGTTCGATAGCCCAAAATTTCTCGGCGGTGGGCCTTCTGCGAGGTTGCAGGGGGCACGAAAAAAGCTTAGAGTGAGGATGGCTGAGACCAGGGGATAAACCTGTGTTTCTCGTTCTTTAACCCCTTGCCGGAGATTAAGCTGTAATGACTCAGTATCGTGTCCTTCCAGGTCCGGAACATTTCCTTCCTCCATCGGCTGCCAGCATGGGCATTTATTTGCCGAACCCTGGGGAAGCTCACATCAACGGTGTTATCGTCCCAGAGGGAAAGGCATATGAGGAACCGGCGAAACAATTCCTCATGGCCAAAGTACCGACCCTCTTCCCTGGCCCCTTAGTTCTGTGGGCCTGGAACGAAAAGGCGGCCAAGAAGGCCACGGCCATCCGTCACTTGTACAACACACTCAAGGAATGTGTGCAACCAGGGCAAACGCCCATGCTGATCCCGATGCCGGACTACCGCCCCAAATATCCCAAGATCAATCCTGAAGTCGAGATCAATCCCAACCACCCGAATCTGACCATCTGGCACAATAAAATCGATTGCTGCATGTTCATCGGAGTCCACTGCCATCAAGCAAATTTGTCGCTCAAAATCATTAGGGGCGGTACGTCCTGCTACACGATTGCTATGTGCGCTCAAGCCGGCCATGAAGATGCGATGCTGTCGTTCCGCGATGCATCCGTCGAAAAGATTATGAATCTGGCCGATGCCGTGAAAAGATTAAAAGGGACGGTTA
>VBOM01000099.1 GCA_005877535.1 Nitrospirota bacterium
GACGGCTGTGGAGCAGTTGGGGCGCAAGGCCGTGAATGTCAAAGTCAATGTGGCGAACGCCCCTGACTCCAAAGCTATGGTCGACCAGGTACTCAAGGAATGGGGGAAGGTAGATATTCTGGTGAACAATGCCGGGATTACGCGTGACGGGCTGTTGTTGCGGATGAAGGAGGAGGACTGGGACGTAGTGCTGCAAGTAAATTTGAACGGGACGTTCAACTGTATGAAGGCGGTCTTGCTCCCGATGACCAGGCAGCGGTATGGTCGCATCGTCAACATCGCTTCGATCGTTGGAGTGACGGGTAATGTGGGCCAAGCCAATTACGCTGCATCGAAGGCGGCGGTGATCGGGTTGACGAAGACGGTGGCACGGGAATATGCGAGCCGCTCAGTCACGGTGAACGCGGTCGCGCCGGGATTTATCGATACTGCCATGACGCAGGGATTATCGACGGAGGTGAAGGACACGCTTCAGAAGCAAATTCCATTAGGACGGTTGGGTACACCGGCCGATGTTGCGGCGGCGGTACGTTTTCTGGTGTCGGACGAGGCAGCGTATATCACCGGGCACGTATTGCACGTGAATGGGGGAATGTTCATGCCCTGACGACTGGAAGGCCGTAATATTGTAAGATGCTGCGAAGGCGGCTCGCAGCGAGAAGGAGGGTCTAGGATGGGGAAGGAGGCTGGAAAATCAATGGGAACTGTGGATGAACGGGTAAAAAAAATTATCGGTGAGCAGCTCGGAGTTGAAGAGGATGAGGTCACGCCCGAAGCCAGCTTTGTGGAGGATCTCGGCGCCGACTCGCTCGATACGGTTGAGCTCGTGATGGCCCTCGAAGAAGAATTCGGCATCGAGATTCCCGACGAAGACGCGGAGAAGATTCTGACGGTCGGGAAAGCGTTGGACTATATTAAGGAAAAGGCCTAGCGGTTGCGGGACGCGATGAGGCCTCGTTCGACCAGGCGGATCGTTGTGACCGGTCTGGGGGCGATCACGCCTCTGGGGACGGGTGTCGAAAAAACATGGAAGGCCATCTGTGCCGGCGAATCCGGAATCAGTCGAATTACGAAATTTGATCCTGCGGGCTACGATGCCCAAATAGCCGGTGAAGTGAAAGATTTTGACCCGGCCCAGTTCATCGAGAAAAAAGAAATCAAAAAGATGGATACGTTCATCCATTATGCAGTGGGCGCTGCCCAGCTGGCAGTGGATGATGCGGAGTTTACCGTGGTGCCGGAAGAGGCAACGAAAGTCGGTGTGTATATCGGATCGGGCATCGGGGGGCTTGGGTCAATCGAGCACTACCACAAGATTCTGCAGGAAAAAGGTCCCGGACGTGTCTCGCCATTTTTCATTCCGATGACCATCATCAACCTTGCTTCCGGGCAGGTGGCGATCAGACTGGGCGCCAAGGGGCCGAACTCCTGTGCGGTGACAGCATGTGCCACGGGCAATCACTGTATCGGCGACGCGTACCGGCTGATTCAGGCGGGCGATGCTGATGTCATGATTGCGGGCGGGGCGGAAGCCGCCATTACGCCGTTGGGAGTCGCAGGCTTTGCCGCGTCGAAAGCCCTGTCGTTTCGCAACGATGACCCGACGAAAGCGAGCCGGCCGTTCGACAAGGACCGAGACGGGTTCGTGCTCGGCGAAGGCGCTGGAATCGTGGTCTTGGAGGAACTGGAACATGCGCGTCGGCGTGGCGTTCGGATCTATGCCGAATTGATCGGCTACGGTATGAACAGCGACGCCTACCATATCACTGCCCCGTCTGAAGAGGGAGAAGGCGCAGTCCGGTGCATGGAACTAGCGCTCAAGGATGCCGGTATCGGCAAGGACCAGGTCGGGTACATCAACGCGCATGGTACCTCGACAATGGCGGATGCGATTGAGACCAAGGCCATCAAGCAGTTGTTCGGTGAGCAGGCCTACCGCATCCCGGTGAGTTCCACTAAGTCGATGACCGGCCATTTACTCGGGGCAGCCGGTGGGATTGAAGCGGTGTTTAGTGTCCTGGCGCTTCACCACGGGATACTTCCTCCGACAATCAACCTGGATCATCCGGATCCTGCCTGCGATCTGGACTATATTCCGCACAGGGCCAGACCGGCTACGGTGACGGCCGCGCTGTCGAATTCTTTTGGATTCGGCGGTGTCAATGCCTGCCTGCTCTTTAGAAAGCCCGAGACCTAATAAGCCTGTGCGAGGGATGAACTCGCCACTATGACTTCGGCTTCTTCCGCCGACTCGCTCCAATCCTCGTTGGGCTATCGATTCAAGGCCCTTGCCTTGCTCGAGGAAGCCGTGACTCACTCCTCTCTCGTCAACGAGCAGAAGACGGCTTCGCCTCAACATAACGAGAGGCTCGAATTTCTCGGCGATGCCGTGTTGTCGCTTGTGATAAGTGAGTATCTGGCCTCCGCATTGCCGCAGTCTTCAGAGGGTGCTCTCTCGAAGCTGAAAGCACAGTTGGTGAGTGAGGCATCGTTGGCGCAGGTAGCCCGCAGGCTCGGACTTGGGGAGCATCTCAAGCTCGGGCGCGGGGAGGACCGTTCGAAAGGGCGTGAGAAAGACTCGTTGCTGGCCGATGCGCTGGAAGCGGTCCTTGCGGCGGTTCATCTTGACGGGGGATTCGATGCAAGCCGCACTGTGACATGCCGCATTTTCGCCGAGGAACTCACGCATATTGCCGCGCAACAGGAGCAGCCGGGAGCGGGCGACTACAAGACTCAGTTTCAGGAGTGGTGTCAAAAGAGGTATGACACATTGCCACGCTATGCGACCGTTCGAGAAACAGGTCCCGACCACCAGAAGTTATTCGAGGTGGAACTGTCCATTCAGGGCGAGATCGTGGGGATGGGGTCAGGGCGAAGCAAAAAGGAAGCAGAACAACAGGCGGCAAAGCAGGCCCTTCGACAGGTAGGGGCCTGATCAGGCCGCCATGGCAGGATGACCCCGCAACCGGATGAGTGTTTAATCCATGGAGGCTGATGATGCAGAGACGAATCATAGTGAAAATGGTTGCAGTGACGCTCGTGCTCGGTGGGAGTCTGTTGCTGGGAATGGATGCTCTTTTCGCAGCTGACAAGTCTCCAGCGGGGAAAGCAGAAGAGGCGAAAGGTCCCAAGGCCATTATCAAAACAAAGTTTGGCGACATGGACATCGTTTTCTTTCCGGAGAAGGCCCCCAAGCATGTTGAAAATTTCATCGCGCTGGCGAAATCCGGCTTCTATAACGGCACGATCTTTCATCGGGTGATTCCAGGGTTCATGATCCAGGGCGGCGATCCCAACACCAAAGATCTCACAAAGCCGGAGACCTACGGCCAGGGGGGGCCGAGCCAGCGGCTCAAGGCTGAGTTCAACGACATGCCTCACCGACGAGGTATTCTCTCCATGGCACGCACGAGCGATCCCAACAGTGCCGGTTCGCAGTTCTTCATTGTAGTCAAGGATTCGAACTTTCTCGATGGACAATATACGGTCTTTGGCGAGGTGGTAAAGGGGATGGAGGTAGCGGACAAGATTGTCAGCTTGCCGAAGAACAGCCGCGATCTTCCGACGGAACGGGCGGAGATGACAGTCGTGGTGGTCGAGTAACCGATGCAAGGTTGGTGGGCTATGACGCGTGACTCTGCTGCCATCAGAGGTTCCATGCTGTGCGGAGTGCTGTTGGGGATCAGTCTCCTCACGGGTTGTGGAGGGAAGGCTGACGTGAAACCGGTTGCTCCTCAGTCTGGCCCTGGTCCGAAAGCCATTATCAAGACTAAGTTCGGAGACATACATATCAAGTTGTATCCTGATGTGGCCCCGAAGCATGTTGAAAACTTTATCAAGCTGGCCAAGTCCGGCTTTTACGATGGGACGATCTTCCACCGGGTTATCCCTGGTTTTATGATCCAGGGTGGTGATCCCAATACCAAGAACTCGCTGCGCAAGGATACCTATGGGCAGGGTGGGCCCAAGGATGAGAAGGGCAATCCCATCATGCTTAAGGCGGAGTTCAGTGATATTCCTCACAAACGCGGCATTGTTTCGATGGCGCGAGCAAACGAGCCTGACTCCGCCGGGTCGCAGTTTTTCATTGTCGTCGAGCCGTCCCCCTTCCTCGATGGAAAGTACACGGTGTTTGGCGAGGTGACCAAAGGCCTTGGCGTTGCCGATAAGATCGTGAGCGTACCGAAAAACGATCACGATCTGCCAAACGAACGGATTGAAATGACGGTGACGATTATCGAATAGCAGCGCGGTCTCTCATGGACTCTAGTGTTTCCAGCGCGCGCAATAAGAAAGAATATGCTCGCTCGATGTGCGCAGTTGGAGTCAGTAAGACTGTGTTGCCTGAGGCCTGTGGATGGGATAACGCTATTTGATTTTATCGATGAATGTACGTAGGCGGGCTCGCTCGGACGGAAAGAACAGAATGAAGATCAGGCCAAAAGCACGGCCTGAGACCCAACGGACTGAGGCCCGTTCGACTTTCACTGGTGGTGATTGGTCGGGAAGCTGAAGTATGACCTGAAAGTCGAGTCCTTCCGCCATATTGATGTCGGACTCTGCTCGACAGCCGGCCGTCGAGATGTTTGTGATCGTGGCGTCGCCTTCGACCTCACCCGAAGAAAATCCCAGGGTGCAGTGTAACTCCACCCGGCGTGCTTTTCTGATTTTTCGTGCTTTCTCCACGCTCATGGTGTGTGGTCACCCATCCTCGGGAGTGGCTCCCAGTCAGTGGTGGTGACAGTCTGGTCCATGGGTATGGCGCTCAGGCGCCGGGGGCGGCAAGAACTGCTGCCCTGGCAAGATGATGTGGTCCGGTTCACGTTGCTTGGTCAGATGTTCCGCAATTTCCGGATGGTAGGCTCGCACATAGCCGATAAGCCCACCGAGGAACCGTTGTGACTGAAAGCCCGTACCGGAAAATCGTGAGACGCAGGCAATCGCACGGTCCAATATCTCTGGTGCGGAGGACATATCGGCGATCTGCTGAGGGTTCTGCTTCTTGAACGTGTCGTACTCCTTCTTCAAATGTTCCGCGAAGACCGGCATCGGTGCGGCAGGCACATGGAGGGGGCTAAGCGTTCGTCGCAAAGCCTGCAGCGCCGCCACGACTTCGGCATCTTGCCCATCGCGACGTCCTTGGAAGTAACTGAAGATGACTACTTCGACGAGATTAAACAGGGCGACTGCCTTCTCGCCGCCCAGCTCCGCTAGCTCTCGATAGAAGTCGCGGCGCACGGGCATGAATTGTTCCGCAAGCCGTTTCTGCTGATAGTCGCCCCCGGATTCGAGATAGACGCAGTCGGAGGGGCATGAAACCCGCACGATTCGGTGTTCACCGCAACACTGGCTGCAAATTAGGCCTCCCAAGGCGGGGCAAGGCCGCTTGCCTTTCCGGTGAGAGCAATAGGCACATTGGCTCATTCTTTCGCGGGCCCTTCCGGTGCCGGTTTCGGTGGTGGAGGGATGAAGCCATAGTCCGCCAACGTCCGTTTTTCTTGCTTGGGCTTCCCCCCACTGGGGGTTTCAAGTCCATTCATTTCGGCTGCATGGGCCAATTCAAATGGTACAAGGATGAGGTTGTTTGCACGGTCAATACTCAGATCTCCCGGCGAGGGTAAGAATTCGGCGATGACTTGAAACCGCTTGTCCCAGCTCATGCGCCAGACCTTTCCCGTCGTGAAATCCGATACGTACATATTGCCCCAACGGTCGAAATCCACCCCGCGGAGATTCTGAAAGCGGCTGGAAAAGAATCCGTTGGAGAAGAGCTCCGTCACTACGCCTTCCGGCGAGACTTCGGAAATCTTGCCCTTGTCCCAGCTCACCGCAATGATCTGGCCGGACTTGGGATGGACGACAAGGCCTGAAGGGCCAGCCAGGGCGCGGTCTGTGACCAGCACGGAAATCGTCTGGGTGGCCAGATCGACGCGGTAGATCGTGTTGGCTTTCTGATCTGAGCAATACAAGTGACCCTTGCCATCGAAGGTCACGTCGCTCAAGGAGGCCTGTGGCAACTCAGACTGTGAAGTAGCAGGCGATCGGACGGGGAGCGTCAGGACCGGTTTGCCGGTGGTTGTGTCAAAGCCTCGTAGGGTATCGAGATCGACCACGTAGAGGACATGTTCCACTACGGCCATGCCTTTGGGCGCATGGAGGGTGACTTCGCCCTTCCCGCCTTGAATGAATTTCAGATTGAGGAGTTTGCCCTGAGGATCGAGCTTGGTGATGAACCCGTTGTTATCGGCGGTCTCCGCTTCGCCGTTGACGCTCGAGATGAAATAGCCTTTCTCAAGGGGATCATGCACAAAGCTATAGGGAGATTGGAGTTCCGTTACTGTGATCTGGGCGCCAAGCGGGCTGACGATCACAAAGGGTATGACCCAGATAAGCCAGACCGCTGGATGACTGATGGCGCGTGTCAGAACGGACATTACGGGGGAGATTCTGGTCACAAGGTCGATGGCTCTTGATCGTGGTTGATAAATGTATCGTAGCTGTCAGGCGAAGGGCCTGTCAAGAAACGGACGTGAAACATAAAAGGTGAGGCGTGATTGGGTCAACATGCCAGCGATCGATCACATGACTCTTCCGTCTCTCGCTTCACGCCCGACGCTTCACGGCTTGGAGGTCGTTGACTTGCGTAAAAATGCCCTGCTATGGTGCGGTGCTTTTTTTGAGGGCTTCTCTCAAGAAGGAGGAATCAGTGGCGGCACGATTGATTGACGGCAAAGCATTGGCATTGCAGGTACGTGAGCGGTTGGCAACCGAATCAGCTGCAGTCTTGGCTAAGACCGGGATGAGGCCCGGCCTGGCAACAATTTTGGTGGGCGACGATCCCGCCTCGCATCTCTATGTCAAGAGCAAGCAGAAAGCCTGTGATGCGGCGGGCATCTATATCGACGATCACAAATTGCCGACGAGCACGGTGCAAGCAGAGTTGTTGGCCTTGATCGAGAAGGAGAACGCCGATCCCAAGATCCACGGGATTTTGATTCAGCTGCCGCTTCCGAAGCATATCGACAGCAAAGTCGTACTCGAAGCGGTGTCGCCGGACAAGGACGCAGACGGGTTTCATCCATACAATTTCGGTCGACTCGTTGAGGGGCATCCGGTGTTTGAAGCCTGCACGCCGAAGGGCGTCATCAAGATGATCGAATCCACCGGCGTGAGTATCGAAGGGAAGCGCGCCGTCGTATTGGGACGGAGTAACATCGTTGGCAAGCCGTTGGCACTCATGTTGCTCCAACGCCACGCCACGGTGACGATTTGTCACTCCAAGACGAAGGATTTGCCGGGGGTCTGCCGAGAAGCCGAGCTGCTGCTGGTCGCGATTGGGAAAGCCAAGTTTGTCACGGCCGACATGGTGCAAGACGGGGCTGTCGTGATCGATGTGGGGACGAACCGGCTCCCCAACGGGAAAGTCGTTGGCGATGTTGACTTTGAACCGGTCAGTCAAAAGGCGGCATGGATCAGTCCTGTGCCTGGTGGTGTAGGGCCGATGACGATTGCGATGCTGCTGGACAACACGGTGGAGTCTGCTAAGAGAAAGGCAGGGATGATGTGAGGCGGCTGGGTGTGCTCCTGTGTTCGCGCAACGCGCTGCTTCAGAAGGGTCGGAGGGGAGTGGCCAGGTGCCCTTCTTGCTCGCAGAACGCGCACGATGAAGCTGTGCTCGTCCGATGCGCGCAGTAAAGGGCAGCCTTGGCCACTCCCCTAAAATGGAGGTGTGGCAAAGTGGTAGGCCCTCGCTTGGGACAAGGGCGCGTCTGGGCGCGCACAGGGCGGGCGGGTGAGATAGTGCGCGTGCGATGGAGCGACCCCTCCACCTCTTAGTCTTAGAGGAACAAGGTTAGGAACGAACTCATGAGTCGAGAACCGCGGCGGTTGAAGGATGTGCTCGATCAGGGACAGTTTGCTGTCACGATCGAGTACAATCCCCCCAAAGGCACCAACATTTCAGGTGTATTAGCTCATGGGTGCCTCCATGCTCGGTATCCACAATATTCTGTGCCTCACCGGGGACTATCCGACCGTGGGGGACCACAAAGAAGCAAAGCCGGTTTATGATCTAGACTCCGTCCAAGTGATGCAGCTCGTGCAGGGACTCAACAACGGGCGGGATCTTGCTGGGAACAAGTTAGATGGTGCGACGCAGTTTACCATTGGGGCTGCAGTGACTCCGGAAGCCGATCCGCTGGGCCCCATGCTCGCTAAGTTTGAAGTGAAGGTGAAAGCGGGGGCCCAGTTTTTCCAGACGCAGGCGATTTACCATCCGGAGGAGTTTGCGTCCTTCATGAGGGCGGTGCGCCCCTTCAAGGTCAAAGTGCTGGCGGGCATTCTCGTTCTCCGGAACGCCAAGATGGCGGAATTCATGAACGCGAATATTCCTGGCGTATCAGTCCCCCAGGAGATGATCGACGAACTCAGGGCTGCTGGCCCCGAGCGCGCGGAGGATGTGGGGGTGGACATCGCGGTGCGGACGATCAAGACAGTGCGGCCTCATTGCGACGGGGTTCATATTATGGCCATCAAGGCCACGCACAGGCTGGTTGACATTATCACCAAAGCGGAAGTGGGATGATGACAATTCCCGAGTTTCAGCAGCACAAGCGCGACAAGAAGAAACTCATTGTCATCACTGCCTATGACGCGCTCTTTGCACGCATTGTCGAACAGGCCGGCATCGAGGCGATTCTGGTCGGGGATTCACTGGGTGTGGTCGTACAGGGGAATGCCAATACGCTCTCTGTGACAATGGACGACATGCTCTACCATACAAAGCTTGTCGCTGGGGCTGCCCAACGAGCGCTCGTCATCGGCGATATGCCATTCATGTCTTATCAAGCCGGCCACGAAGACGCGCTTCGCAATGCAGGACGGTTTCTGCAGGCTGGAGCTCACGCAATCAAGCTGGAAGGCGGCGCAGTTGTGGTCGATCATGTGGCTGCGATGACCAATATTGGCATTCCGGTGATGGGGCATCTCGGCATGACTCCACAATCTGTTCATCGATATGGCGGCTACAAAGTACAGGGGAAAGAATCAGATCATGCGCTGGTTTTGCTGAATGATGCCAAGGCCCTCGAAGCAGCCGGCGCCTTCGCCATCGTGCTCGAAGCGATTCCTGCCGAGCTGGCCAAGACCATTACGGAACAATTGACCATTCCGACAATTGGAATCGGGGCTGGTCCCCACTGTGACGGTCAAATCCTCGTTCTCTATGACCTCCTCGGACTCTTCGATGAGTTTGTGCCGAAGTTTGTCAAACCCTATGCCCATTTCAAGGCCGATGCGCTCCAAGCGCTCCGTCGCTACAAAGAAGAGGTCGAGCAAGGCAAGTTTCCGAGCGACTCCGAGTCCTACCACTAACAGGCTGCTGAAAAAGGTCCCCAACGTCGTTCTCGGGTCGAAATAATCCTCAACGTACTCCAGAGGGTACGCCTCCGGTTCTTTCTCGCCTGCGGCCTCGTTGGCTGACCTTTTTGAGCAGCCTGATTTCCGTGTCTGCTTTCGCCTCTGCAGCTGGGTTCACCGAAGACTTGCGCCCTTGTAGATGCAAGTCTAGAATCCCTCATTCATAAATATTGGTGTTTTCATGGACGATTATCAGGGCAAAAAGCTAATGCAAGAATTCGTGGACTTCCTATTGCCATTGCTGAAACCTTACGAGGTCACAATTTATCTGTACCTCTTGCGGAAGAGTCATCTCGGAACCGGATTACCTCAAGTGCGAGTCGGAAAGAGAACAATTTCCAGAGACTGTGGACAAGGAACGCGATCAGTTTCAGGGGGAAACTTCAAGCACATAACCGATGTGCTCAAAGCATTAGAATCGAAAGAATGCATATCAATAGGAGACACAACGCGTGACGGCACCCTTTACAGTGTCAAGCTCCCATACGAGATCCCGGTTGCTAGAAAACGAATGGCAGCATCTAATGCTCTGGTGCAGCCGTTGAATTACTATTCAGATCCGCGTCTTCGAAAAGAGCTGTTTGAGCGAGATAAATGGAAATGTCAGTATTGCGGGGAAAAAGTGACAGAGAAAAACGCCACATCGGATCACCGCGTCCCTCAGGCCAAGAATGGAACAGACTTGCCAGAGAATCTAGCGACATGTTGTTTCGTCTGTAACTC
>VBOM01000445.1 GCA_005877535.1 Nitrospirota bacterium
GGCGGCACAGAGTTCCCCGCCGTGCCCCATGTGGAAATTGTTATAGACATCCCACAGGCCGTCTTTGACCAGGCTGTCCACCAGCTCCGCATGGCCGAGCCGATACCCCTGCCGCGCTTTCTCCAACAGATAGGGGGCGCGGGTCATGTTTTCCATGCCGCCGGCCACCACGATCCTGGCGTCGCCGAGGGCAATGGCTTGCGCGGCCAGGATCAGGGTCTTGAGGCTGGACCCACAGACCTTGTTGACCGTCGTGGCGCCAACCGAGTGGGGGATGCCGGCTCCGATCGAGGCTTGGCGGGCCGGCGCCTGGCCCAGTCCGGCACTGAGGACACAGCCCAGGTAGACCTCATCGACACGATCTGGCCTCACCTTGATTCGCGTCAAGGCCTCCGCCACAACGAGGCTGCCTAGCTTGGTGGCGGGTACGGAACCGAACACCCCGTTGAAGCTGCCCATCGGGGTTCGTACTGCGCTGACGATGACCGCTTGCTGTATCCGGTTCACAGAATTTGCTCCCAATGGCTCTGTTCCAGATAACCCTTGACCTTCCCCATAAACTGATCCGCCGTCGCCCCATCGATGACTCGGTGGTCAAACGACAGACTGAGATAGCCCATCGGACGGATCGCAATGCCTTCGTTGATGACCACGGTTCGCTTCTGAATCGCGCCGACGCCGAGGATGGCGATCTGGGGTTGATAAATAATCGGCGTGCTGAACAGGCTGCCGAATCCTCCGTGGTTCGTAATCGTGAACGTTCCTCCTTGGACCTCCTCTGGGTCCAGTTTCTTGGACCTGGCCCGCTCGGCCAGGTCCGCCACTTCCTTGGCAAGCTGCACAAGTCCCTTTCGATCTGCATGTCGCACCACCGGCACCAGGAGCCCATCGTCCAGCGCCGTCGCAATACCGATATGAATGTCTTTCTTGACGATGATGCCTTGTTCACCCCACGCAGAGTTCACCACCGGCAGATCTCGAATCGCACGGGTCACTGCTCGGATCACGAAAGGAAGGTAGGTGAGACTGGCCTCCACTCCCCTCTGAGCGATGAAGTCTTGCACATCCTTCTTGGTCACTCGTCCACCAGCCCCGGTCCCTATCACCTGCGACAGATCGACTCCCTCTGCCTTGGCCAGTTGTCGGACCGCAGGAGAATGGTGCCCTTCGCCTTCGGGAATCGGCTCCATGGGACGGACGACCACCCCTCCGACACGGTTAATGGCTTCGGAAGGGGGTGTACTCGCAATTCGTGCCAGCAGGGTTCCCACAGGAACTGTCTCTCCTTCCTGGACGAGGATTTCAGTCAACACTCCTGTTGCGGGAGAGGGAATTTCCAACGCCACTTTTTCTGTCTCCACTTCCAAGAGGGATTGATCCTTTTCAATCATCCCCCCGACCGGGACGAGCCATTTCACGACTGTTCCTTCAGCGATGCTTTCTCCGAGTTGGGGCATGCTAATGTCGGTCGCCATGCTGCCTCGCGATGAGTGAACAGGGACGAGTGGTTAGTGATGCGCCCTTCGAGACCGTTTTCAACTCATCACCGTTCACAGCTCACCGCTCTTAGTACCTTGCCAACCTCCGCGCCGCTGCGACGATATCGCTCGCCTTCGGGAGAAAATATTCTTCCAAGGGCGTGCTGAACGGCACCGGCGTGTCCGGCGGGGCGATACGAAGAATCGGTCCGTCCAAACAGTCGAAACATTCCTCCGCCAACAACGCGGCGATCTCGGCGCCGATCCCGCCAGTCTTGTTATCCTCGTGCAACAGGATGGCCTTGCTGGTCTTGCGCACCGATCCGTAAATCGTCTCTTTGTCGAACGGAATCAACGTGCGCAGATCGACCACTTCCAGATCAATCCCTTCGTGCTCCAGCACCTGAGCCGCCTCCAGCGCCAGATGGACCATCGCGCCATAGGTAATGACCGAGATATCGTTGCCGGAACGTTTGACGTCGGCCTTCCCGATCGGCACGATGTAGTCCTCGCTTGGCAACACCGCTTTAATCCGTCGATAGAGAAACTTGTGCTCGAAGTAGAGGACGGGGTTCGGGTCCCGAATCGCCGCTTTCAACAGCCCCTTCGCGTCATAGGGTGTGGAAGGGGCTACGATCTTGAGGCCGGGCGAGTGGAAAAACCAGCCCTCCGGACATTCGGAATGAAAGGGGCCTCCATGCACACTGCCGCCAAAGGGAGCACGGATGACCATTGGCACCGCGGCCCCCCAGCGATAATGGTTCTTGGCCGCGACCTCGGTGATCTGATCGAACGCGCAGGAGATGAAGTCGGCGAACTGCATCTCTACGACTGGACGCAGGCCCATCATCGCGGCTCCGATGGCGGCTCCCACAAAGCCGGACTCGGCCAACGGTGTGTCCAGGACTCGCCACTCGCCGTATTTCTGAAGGAAGCCCTCGGTGATCTTGAAGGCCCCGCCATAGGCGCCGATATCTTCGCCCATCAAAAAAACCCGTTCGTCGCGCGTCATTTCCTCGTCCAGAGCTTGCGAGATCGCCTCAAGATAGGTCACTTCCTGCTGTCTCTGCAAGATTTCAGTCGTCATGGAAGCGCTCCTACTTACACTGTTGCAATCAACTAATAGCTGGCTGCTTCCTCTGCGAAGACCCCCTCCAATACTTCCGGTCCTTCCGGCAGCGGGCTCTGTTCCGCAAACTCCAGGCCGGTGTCGACTTCTTTCTTCACCCGCTCTCCCACCTCATGGAAATACGAGTCGTCTCCATAGTCGAGCTCTGTGAGCAGGTGCTCAGCTTTCAGGATCGGATCTTTTTTCTTCCATTCCTCCAGCAACTCACGCGGGACGTACTTGGCCGGGTCATGCTCGGAGTGGCCGT
>VBOM01000446.1 GCA_005877535.1 Nitrospirota bacterium
CCAGCCCGAGAGTGAGACGAAGAAGAAGCCCTGTCCAGCTATCATCTGTTTGAAAGAGTTGCCGCATCGCGCATCTCCTTTGGTTGTCTCATCTCGGTCCACGAGGCCCATGAACCTTTCCTTGGCTGTGACCTTAGTTATGATAGTTCTAGTTAGAACTAAGTCAAGAGGGAAACTTCTCGCTGAGAGGCGAGAAGACTTTTCTTGTTTAACATCGTCTAGTTAGAGTATGTGACAGACCGCGACTAGGGGTTGCGGCACTAGACCTAAGCCCTTATGATGTGCCGACATCTTTAGTGTCGACGAATCATCAACACGACTCCGCCACGGAAAGACATGTCTCTAGTACAAAACGAAGTTAATACCAAACGCTTTAATAGGAGTGCCAAATTGCCTTTTGAACTCCGCTTGAAGGATTTCGAAATGGCAATGCAGGACGTCTATGATTTTTTCTACGACGTGAACCTTGGCCTTATCAAACGAGGGCTTCAACGACTTGACGATATGCTACGACCAGCAATCATGTCCGGTGTTTTGTCGGACATGCTTACCGCAAGCCTGGCAAAACATTCCAGGAGCCTGACCGTCAACCTTTACCACAACGGTCACCCAGACCTCGTTGTGAACGGGATATACCCGGACAACAAGGTTAAGGCCGGATTGGAAGGTGTAGAAATCAAGGCAACTCGGAAGGCTGGTGGTGCCGTAGACACTCACGGCGCACGCGATCAATGGATGTGCGTGTTTGTCTATGACGTGGATAACTCTACGGAGCCTGCTAATGACAGAGCGCCCATGACGGTTACGGAGATCTATCTTGGACATGTCACGAAGGACGACTTTAGAAAGAATCAGCGCGGGGAGCTAGGTACCCGTACAGCCACGTTGCATAAGAGTGGCATCGAGAAGCTGAGGAAGAGTTGGGTTTACAAGCTCAAAAGATGATTACTGCCGTTCTTGAATACGGCTAACCTGGGCAGGGCCTTTCTCGCTATTTCAAAATAGTGCGGGTCTTTTTCAATCCCGATACTTTCATATCCCACCGATTCAGCCGCAGCAAGCGTCGACCCTGTTCCACAGAATGGGTCGAGCACCACTCCCTGCCCAAGCGGAAGCACGCCACGAACTAACGTGCGCATGAACTGTTGGGGCTTCAAACTTGGATGTGGTGCCAGGGCCCTTTCAGACTTATGCGTGGGTGCCGACGGAATCACATCTCCGAAGGGTTTCTCCAAAGAGGGTCTTCGAAAGCCTCCCGTTCCCCACTTGCGTAAATTATCCTGTACTCTTCCCTCTAGGGGCTTACGGAAGAGCAGCCAAGGCTCCCACATGGAGCGCGGCATCACGCTGATATCTGGAAATTCCTCGTGAGCCGCTTTCGGTCTATCTCCCCCTCGCATGGTCATGACAAGGCGAACGATTTCCCCCCGCCTTTCTAGACCAGCTTTCGCAAGTGCACCTGAGACCACATAAGAAAGCAACGGGTTTGTCGCAACGACAACGTTCGCCCCCGGAACCAAAACAGGAATGAGCGCCTTTGCCCATTCAAGAAAGAATAATTCAAGAGCGCGAAGGTCTTGCGGGGATAGTACCGTGAACCTGGGAAGTGGGGCACGCTGAACTCCGTCAAAAGAAGGGGGGATGCGCCATACGCCCCCCTTGCCATTCCGCAACTTTTGCTGTTGCTCGGAAGAGTATTCGAACAGTCCGTACGGAGGATCGGTGACAACAGCATGAACGGTATTGGGTCCCTGCTCTCGCAACCAGTTCAAGCAGTCGGCTTCAAGCACGAGAGCTTTGCCGAAAGTGAAACTTCGCCAATAGTCGAGGCGAGATTCAGCAGCCTTGCTGGCCCGCATTCTCGTGGTGATTTTTAATCCGTAATGACCACGGGCGGTTCGCATGAACATTGATGGTGTGTTCAGTCGTAGGTAGGATCGTACACTGGATCGCGCCGCGTGACCGATAAGGTCGGCCACGTGTTGCTCGATCGTCTGAAGAGGAGCACCGGCAGGCCTGGCCGTAAGAACGGAAAGGATTGCGTCCCTCACTTCACCGGGACGGCGCTTAGTTTGAGCCGACGGTTTGTACACGGAGAGAGAATATGACGTCTAGACGTCATTGTCAATCTGCCATCGCGAGTCGAAGCGGAGGCACGATGCTGCCGTATTGCGAAAAGCTTCGGACAATGATCACCCTTTGCCCTTCTTACCCGTATGCAACCATACTGTCCTTCA
>VBOM01000447.1 GCA_005877535.1 Nitrospirota bacterium
CGGTTCACTCCGGATTCCAGACCTCACTTAAGCCCACTTCATCACACTCGTTCAGGTAGAATTGCTCATCGTTTCAATGCGAGCATCGCTCACGGTCTCACTACATCTCACGCTCTCCCTATCTCCACAGATTGGCCTTTTCAAGCAAGGGCTACTTGATGAACGCGACGGCGTAGCCTTGGCAGGATGAAATCCAGGCGCCAACGTTGTACTCCAAAAAATCGCGAGCATGAAATCAGGTTTGCGACACGGCTCATCCAAGCGGGGGTCGATGTCTATAGGGTCCAGAAGTAGGGCCACTGGAAAACCATCTCGATGGTGCTGCGTTATGCGCACCATCAGCCGGAAAGTTTGCGCGGGGGGCGGAGGTGCTGGATCGATTGCGGCGGGAAAGTAGCACAATCCAAGCACAAGAGATGGTGACCCCGAGTGAAGGTGTCGTGTAACCCCTTGAAAAAATGGTGGCGGTGCCCCGGATTGAACGGGGGACCCGCGGCTTATGAGTCCGCTGCTCTACCAACTGAGCTACACCGCCAGGAAGGATCGTACGTGACCGGGCGATAGGATACAGGAATGATTTGAAGAGTGTCTAGCCTACTTACTCCTGACGCGCGACAAGCGCGAGGGGCGGGACTCGCGAGAATTGTGAGCGAGACAAACAAGATTCGCGTGACAGGCACGACACCAAGCTCCGAAAACTTCGGCTTAGGACCTCGAACCATCGTCTGGCCCACCAGTCGCGCTTTTTCCGCCAGTCTCGCCCTTCTCGCTGAGCCAGGCATCCGCTACTCACAGGTTGGTTCTGCCCCATTGTTCCGGTAGACTCGGCACATGACATATCAGCTTCCTGCTTCCTGTGAACGGGCGATCCTGGAACAATTCCTCAAGGCGGAGGCGATGGCCTTGTGGGCCGTGCGCTCTGCGCAAGCGCAGGACGTTCCACCCGGCGTGCTGCAGTTCTTGCTCCGTCATGAGGAAGAAGAATCGCGGCACCTCAAGCAGTTTGAACTGCTGCTGGGAACAAGTTCGCACGGCAAGACGATTCTTCCTCGTATGCCCAGTCAATGGAGGGTCCTCGTGGTGCATCTCTACGGGTATGAAACGTTGGGATTAGAGTTCGCAAGGCTGTTAGTCGGCTTGCGGCCTGATCTGTCTCGCGCCCTTTCGTGATGAACTTCAACGACATATTCTCGACGTGATCGACGCAAGGTTTTTTTCGGTCGGATTGTTGGCACGACCGGAGGGACAGGGTGGTTCTACTGTGAAGACGGGAATCGGAGTGGTGAGGTCGATCTGACGTCATCTCGAAAAAGTAGACCAGCCTCAACGAGAAAAATGCGGTACCCTGTAGCCCTCCAACCCAGGGGAGCTTACGTGAAGCCTATCTCGTTATTCGCGCGAGACTGGCGCGACTCGCATGATAAGGGAGCCCTGACCCTGCGTGTCGTGCTTCTCCCGCCAGTCTCGCCCGTCCCGCTTGAGTGAGGCATCGGCAGAGGAGGAGTGACGATGGACTGTCTGTTCGTTCGACATGGTATCGCGGTTGCGCGGGAGGAGTGGGAGGGCAAGGATGTTGATCGTCCCTTGACAGAGAAGGGCAAGCGGCGAGTGCATGAGGTGGCCGCTGGATTACGCCGACTTGAGGTGCGTCCTGCTATATTCTATGCGAGTCCAGCGAGACGTGCGGCTGAAACGGCTCAATTGCTGCACGGCCTGTTGGCGAGATCATCGCTCATGGAGCTGCGCAATGAACTATTGCCGGAGGCTTTGCCTTCAGAAGTGGTCAGGTTAATCCAAGGTCTTCCGCCGAAGTCCTGCGTGGTCTGTATCGGTCATGAGCCGCAGTTGGGCATGGCCGCGAGTCTCCTTCTGTCCGGGCGGACCTCTGCGTCGTTCCCCCTGAAGAAAGCCGGGGCCTGTCTTATCGAGCTGCCGATCCCGGCGAAGCCAGGTCGAGGGGTCCTTCGTTGGTGGTTGATGCCAGGTCAATTGCGGGCCATGGGAAAGCGGAAGACGAGTGTGGTGGACTAGGAAAGAAGTTTTGAGTTCTAAGTTTTGAGTTGGAAGGCGGGGAGAGAAAGCGGAATGAGAAATGTGGAAAGAGGAATGAATTGGCCAGAACGGCTGAAAGAGAAGTTCTGAGTGAGAACTCAAAACTCGGCGAAGCCGTTGACTCAGAACTCATAATTCCTAATTCCTAATTCCACACTCAGCACTCACCACTGCTTTCAGGGTGAATCTTCCTCGGAAGACGAGGTGGAATCTTTGGGCGCTCTGCCGGAGATGGCTTTCTGACGGAGCAGTTTCGTGAGGTAGGTCCGTTGAAGGCCGAGCGCTTCGGCTGCTCTGGTTTGATTCCATCCATTTCTGCGCAGCGCCTCTTCGATGACCTTCCGACTGTAGTCGTCCATGCACTCATGGTAGTGACGGGTAGGAGATCCTGTCTCGCC
>VBOM01000448.1 GCA_005877535.1 Nitrospirota bacterium
ATTTCATGCCGGTAGGCTTGCCTCGCGAATCGCCCTGGCAGGATCATTTGATTCGGCGCGTCAGAGTCATGCGAGGGACGATGGCCTTTCGGATGAGCTGCCGTCCCGCGTTTGATTATGCGCGGCTCTCGCACCGCGCGACGATCGAAGAACATGGCGCCGTCTTTGAGTCGGCCGTCCTGAGCCTGGGCCTGTCGACCGCCGTCCCACTCTCCTGCGACGGCGAAAGCGTTCACGCGACATTTGCGCTTCAGGAAGGCGATGAGGCGATTTTCGTACTGCGCCCCTTGAAAGCCGGAGAAAGATGTTGCCAGTCTCCTTCAAATGCCGAAACGCAGGAGGTGTTCGAACACACGGTCAGTTACTGGCATCGGTGGCTGTCGAGGTGCACCTACATCGGTCGGTGGCGCGAAATCGTGTACCGATCTGCGCTGACGCTGAAACTGATGATTTTCGAACCGACCGGAGCGATTATCGCGTCGCCGACCTGCAGCCTGCCTGAGTCGATCGGCGGAGGACGGAATTGGGACTATCGCTACACATGGATCCGCGATGCCGCCTTCACGTTGTACGGTTTATTGAGGATTGGCTTCACGGAGGAAGCCCACAGCTTCATGCAATGGCTGGATGCGAGATCCGGAGAGGTCGAGGCCGACGGCACGCTGCAGATCGTGTATGGAATCGACGGTCGCCACGATCTCAAAGAGCAGACCCTCGATCATCTGGACGGCTATCGAGGCTCCCGGCCAGTCAGGATCGGCAATGCCGCCTACTCGCAATTACAGCTCGATATTTTCGGGGAGCTGCTCGATTCGCTTTACCTGTACAACAAATATGTCATGCCCATCGGTTCTGAAGCCTGGGAACGCATCCGACGCCACCTCAATTGGCTCTGCGAGCATTGGCAACAGCCGGACGAAGGCATCTGGGAAGTACGCGGAGGCCGACGTCATTTCGTCTATTCGAAAATGATGTGCTGGGTGGCGATGGACCGGGGAATTCGACTCGCTGATAAACGGTCGTTTCCAGCCGATCGGGACCGATGGCAGCGGACCCGGGATCAGATCTACGAAGAGGTCATGTCCAAGGGGTGGAGTCAGACACGCCAGGCCTTTGTGCAGCACTATGACGGCGATTCGCTCGACGCGGCGAATCTCATCATGCCGCTGGTGTTTTTTCTAGCTCCCAACGATCCGCGAATGTTGAGTACGCTGCACGCCATCAATCGCTCACCGAAGGAGGGAGGATTGGTCTCCGATGGCCTCGTGTATCGCTACGACAGCGAGACCGGAGAAGACGGGCTCAAAGGACGAGAGGGCACCTTTACCATGTGTTCGTTTTGGCTGGTGGAAGCGCTGACCCGAGCGGGGCGCGTCGATCGCGCGAAGCTGACGGAAGCCCGGCTGCTGTTTGAACGGATGCTGGGACACGCCAATCATCTGGGGCTCTATGCCGAGGAGATCGGGGGAAGCGGCGAAGCGCTGGGCAACTTTCCGCAAGCCTTCACCCAACTTGCATTGATCAGCGCGGCGTTTAATCTGGATCGTACATTGGACGAGAAGCGCCATGGCTGAACAGTTGCACAAACCAACCGTTGGTCCCATTCTGAACGTAGTCCATAACCACAAGGAGGAATCATGCAACGCAAAGGCTCAGCTATCTGGCAAGGCGACTTGAAGACCGGCAAAGGCACTGTTTCGACCGACAGCGGCGTCCTGTCGCAGACGCAATATTCGTTTTCCACGAGGTTCGAAAGCGGGAAGGGCACCAACCCGGAGGAATTGATTGCGGCCGCGCATGCCGGCTGCTTCACAATGGCGCTGTCGGCTCAATTGGGGAGTGCCGGCTTCACTCCGGAAAAACTGGAGACCTCGGCCACCGTCACGTTCGACAAGCGCGAAGCCGGATGGACCGTGACAAATATCCTGCTGGACGTCAAAGGCAAAGTGCCCAAGGCGGATCAGGCCGCATGGGACAAGGCGACCCAGGTGGCCAAAACCGGCTGCCCGATCTCGCGCCTATTCAACACGACGATCAACATGCAAGCCAAGCTGGAAGGCTAGGGCGGCGGTGGCGAAAACCCGGAACTCCGACTCGCTGGCCTTTCTCTTCGATCTGGACGGTACCTTGATCGACAGCGTCTACCAGCATGTGCTAACTGTTGGACACGTTGGCGGACCATCGCGTGCCCCATGCCATTGCGACGAGCGGACGGATGCAGAGTGCGCGGCATGTGCTCAAACTGCTCAAGCTTCATGAGAAAGTTCCGGTGATCACACGCGACGATGTCCGCTTCGCGAAGCCCGATCCCGATCTGTTTGTCGCCGCAGGGCAGCGGCTCAAGATTCCCATGAGCCGCTGCGTCATCGTCGGAGACAGCGTCTGGGATTTGCTGGCCGCGCGCCGCGCGTTCGCCCTCTCGGTGGGACTGCTCTCTGGGGGCTATGGCCGGGAGGAGTTGGAGCGGGCAGGAGCCTATCGGGTCTACCAAGACCCGGCCGATCTGCTCAGACACTTGGATGAAGTCGGCGTCAGACTGTAGAACAGCGGCGCAAGCAGCCTTTACCCTCGATTAAGGGGGGAAAATCGGAAGGCCCTCGTTGGGCTAGTGGCACGTCACGGTAAATCGACTGCGAAACAATCGGAGGGTGGGACGGGTGAAAAATATCTGCCTGTGGGTGGGCGGGTGAGAAAAGTGCGCGTAGGTAAATATGGACCGGACCAGCCCTAAAAAAGTAGAATGCCCTTATTTTTCTGATTCAAAAGAGGAAACGGAGGTAGCGGGGGAAGAAGCATCATAAGAACGTGGTCCTCGATGCGCGCTGTGAAGATTGCGACCATCAGAATACAGAGGAGGGCAGGCCATGGCGTGGGGAGCGGATGCGAATACAGAAGAAGAACTGGAAAAACTGGCTGCCGTGCGGGAATATTTTCAGCAACAGTTCCCAGGCGCCTCGATTCGTGATTCCTACGACTCTGGCAGAATGGCGCAGGTGTTTCTGGTCGAAACCGACGTCAGCGAGCTGCGTGATGCGGTCGTCTCGACCGAATTCCTCGATGAATATCCGCCTGAAAAAATGGGAAAGGCTTTGATCGGATTGCGGGTCGCGGAACATCTCCGCTCAGCGAAGGGCAGGGAGGTGGTGCTCACAAGTTGGGGGGTGGAAGAAAAGGAGGATTAATAGCGAGGCGGCTGGCATGGTCTCCCTGCTCGCAGAGCCCCCACGATGAAGCGGTGGTCGCTCGATGCGCGCAATGGAGACCACACCAGCCGCCTCGCTGGATACGGGTAAAGAGTTGAGAAATTGCTCGTTCGATGCGCGCAGTGAAGGACAGTCTGGCTGCTCCCCTTAGGGCAAAGTGGGGGAAATCGATCGGAAGGGCCTCGCTCTACGTGCGCAGTTGGGGACCGATCCAGGCCACCCTTTGAAGAATGTAACGAGCAAGTTCGGAGGGACCATTTTTTGGTTCAGGGGCTGGACTTGGTTCATTTTTATAGGTGTCCCAGTTTCTTTCCCTCGTCCTATGGAAGCCATCTCACCAGCATCTGGAAGCTCCGTCATGCAGCCTTCGTCTGAGTACTCGAGCGCGCCGGATCTCACTGGTGCACGGAGAGCCATTGCGAGCTTCCTGCTCGGGGGGCTATTCCTGACCGTCCTGGATGCGGTACCAGCTCTGGCGGGGAACGAATTCTCGCCGTCGTCGGTCGAGAAGGGTGTGCTCTTAGTGGCAAGCCCATCGCTGGTTGATCCGAACTTCCGCGAATCCGTCGTGCTCGTTGTGCAGCACGGGCCTGAGGGAACCGTCGGGCTCATTCTGAATCGCTCCACGAAAGTCCTCTTATCCGAA
>VBOM01000449.1 GCA_005877535.1 Nitrospirota bacterium
CGGTCTCCTCCGCCTTGGCGATCTTGGTGGTGTCTGGTTGTTCGCCAATCTTCACCGTGATGTCCTTCTCTTGACCGTCACGGATTACCCTGATGGTCACTCTCGTGCCCACCGCCGTCTTCGTCACCAGCCGCTGGAGTGCGACGGCGTCTTCGACGGGTGAGCCTTGATAGGTCGTGATGATATCACCCTGTTTGAGGCTTGCTTGGCCCGCAGGGCTATCGTCCCTCACGTCGCTGACGAGGGCACCTTTTGCGTCTTTGATACCGAACGATTTGGCCAGATCCTGGTTGAGGTCCTGAATCGAGACTCCAAGAAACCCACGCACGACCTTCCCATTCTTCACCAGGCTTTCATAGATCGACTTGCCCATACTGGTGGGAACGGCGAATCCCACGCCTTGATAGCCACCGGTTTGGGAGAAAATCGCCGTATTGACCCCTACTAGTTCGCCCTTGGTATTGACCAAGGCACCACCGGAATTTCCAGGATTGATCGCCGCGTCGGTTTGAATGAAGTCCTCGTACTGCGTGATGCCCATATGGCCCCGGCCCAGCGCGCTGACGATGCCGAGGGTGACGGTGGAGTTCAGACCAAAGGGATTTCCAACCGCCAGCACATATTCCCCGACTTGCAATTTGGTGGCATCGCCCCAGGAGACCGTGGGAAGGTTCTGTCCATCGATCTTCACGACTGCGAGATCCGTTTTCGGATCTGCCCCGACGATCTTGCCAGAGAATTCCCGCTTGTCCGGTAACGTGACATTGACGGTGCGTGCTCCGTCAATCACATGGTTGTTGGTAAGAATGTACCCGTCTGGTGATACGATGACGCCGGACCCCTGCCCGCCCCCCCGATGCTCCCGTGGCTCACCATAACCTTGCGGCCCACGGAACCCACGGGGGCCGAACGGTGCCCCTGGTCCTCCAAAGAACTCCTCCATCCGTTCACGCCATTCATCCGGTATGCCCCGGCTATCCGACACCTTCTCCGTGGTCACGGTAGTAATGTTGACCACGGCTGGTGTCACCACCTTCGCCACCTCCGTAAATCCATTCGATGGCGTGGTGCTCATTGTGAGGGCCACCGGCGTCGATGTCGCAGCAGCCGGACTCGACGCATGGGAAGAGGATACTGATTGGCCGCCCCAGATCAGAAGGGTGCTCAGCGCCGCCACCGCAATGGCGCTTCCAATAGTCTGACGAACGATGTGTTTCATGATTCCCTCCTTGCGATTGATTACACGAGGTAAATACCTGCGCGTATGTGCAGGTCTGGGACTACCCTAACAGTACGCAATGAGAAGAGGATTAGGAGGGGATTAGAAGTTGTTTAGACGATGCGGGGGGGCCAGAGGCAACATCACCGTAAAGGTCGAACCTTCGCCGACCTTGCTCTGGACCTCGATACGACCGCGATGGGATTCGACAATCCAGGCGCAGATGGACAGCCCAAGACCCGTGCCTTTCTTGGTATGGGCCCGCGCATCATCGGTGCGATAGAACCGGTCGAAGATCCGAGACTGATCCTCTTGCGCGATTCCAATACCGTGATCGGTCACGGACACCCGTGCGTGAGTCTGTTCGATCGTCAGCGCGATGTCGACGGTGCCGCCGGGGTGAGAGTACTTGACTGCGTTATCGAGAAGATTCAGGAACAGCTCGCGCAAGCGTAGTTCATCTCCCAATACCACTGCCGGCGCGGTGGTTCGTAGCACAACCTGGATGTCCCGTTCCTGCCCCAACAGCGAGGCTTGCCGGTGGAGGTCCTCGACAAGTGTGTCCAGTGGAACCGGCAGATGTTCCATCTTCACCTCGCCCATATCGGCACGGGAGAGAAAGAGCAACTCATCCACAATGCGCGTCATCCGGTCGATTTCTTCGAGATTGCTCTCCAGGACGACTTTGTAGTCGTCGGTTTCGCGAGGGCGTCGAAGCGCGAGTTCGGTTTCCCCTTTCATGACCGTCAACGGCGTGCGCAGCTCGTGCGAGGCATCGCTGCTGAACTGGCGGATCTGCCGAAAGGAGGTTTCAAGCCGGTCGATCATGTCATTAAACGTCTTGGTCAGACGACCG
>VBOM01000450.1 GCA_005877535.1 Nitrospirota bacterium
GAGATCCCGGATGAAACTGAACAAACCTGTATAGGTCGCCGGGTTCGAGCGCGGAGTCCGGCCGATCGGGGACTGGTCGATGTCGATCACTTTATCCAGGGCGTCGGCACCCAGGAGCTCTTTACAGCCATCGATTTTCGGTTTTTTCTGATAGAGCAACTGGGAGAGGGAGTGGAACAGCACCTCGAGAACCAGCGTACTCTTTCCGGACCCCGACACGCCTGTCACACAGGTGAGCAGACCGAGCGGAATCTTGGCGGTCATCCCCTTGAGATTGTGTTTCGTGGCCCCCACGATTGATAACAGCCCCTTGGCCTTGCGCTGGCGGCGAGGAAGGCTGACCATTTGCGTGCCGCGGAGATACTGGCCCGTCAGCGAGTCGGGATTCCCTATGACGTCATTCGGCGTGCCTTGGGCAATAACCCGCCCCCCCTGCGTTCCGGCGCCCGGCCCCATATCCAATAGATGGTCCGCTGCCATCATGGTTTCTGCATCGTGCTCGACCACCACCACCGTGTTGCCCAGGTCGCGCAGGCGAAGCAATGTCTGGAGCAAGCGCCGATTGTCGCGTTGATGGAGACCGATCGACGGCTCATCGAGGATGTAGAGGACGCCGACGAGGCCGGAACCGATTTGTGTAGCGAGCCTGATGCGCTGGCCTTCTCCTCCGGACAACGTGGCGGCCGCCCGATCCAATGTCAGATAGTCCAGGCCGACATTGACGAGAAACCCGAGCCGCTCGCGAATTTCTTTCAAGATGCGATGGGCGATCACCAGTTCTCGCTCAGTAAATTTCAACGAACCGAAGAAGTCGGCAGCAGCCCGCACGGAGAGATGTGTCACCTCCGCGATCGACTGTGTAGCCACCTTGACGGACAGGCTTTCAGGCCGCAGCCTCGCGCCCTTGCAGACCTCGCAGGGCTCAAGCAAGGTGAAGTCTTCATCGTCAGGACAGTCAGGCGCCATGGCGTAGCCAATGCCGTCGCAAGCCGGACAGGCTCCATGCGGACTATTAAATGAAAAGACGCGCGGCGTAATTTCCGGATAACTGACGCCGCAGCGGATGCAGGCGAGCTTCTCGCTATAGAGTGACACTTTCCCGTTCTCCGTCAGCACCCCGACCAGTCCACCGGCGAGTTTCAGCGAAGTTTCCACCGAATCGGCCAACCGCCGTGTCAGCGCCTCGCCCGGTTTCATCACCAGCCGATCGACCACGATTTCGATTGTGTGTTTCTTCTGTTTATCGAGCGTGATATCTTCGCCCAACTCAATCAACTGACCATCGACCCTGGCCCGGACATAGCCGGCCCGGCGCATGTCGAGCAACTCTTTCCGGTATTCCCCCTTCCGGCCGCGGACGATCGGAGCCAATATTTGAAACCTGCTCCCCTCCGGCAGCAGGCCAATGGAATCCACCATCTGCTGCACGGTCTGCGCCGTGATTTCCTCACCGCACCGAAAGCAGGAGGGGCGTCCGACCCGGGCAAAGAGGAGCCTGAGATAGTCGTAAATTTCCGTCACGGTTCCGACCGTGGACCGGGGATTGTGGCTGGTGCTCTTTTGCTCGATGGAAATGGCGGGCGAAAGTCCTTCGATCGAATCGACGTCGGGCTTGCCCATCTGTTCGAGGAACTGACGGGCATAGGCCGAGAGCGACTCGACGTACCGTCGCTGCCCCTCGGCATAGATCGTGTCGAAGGCCAGGGAAGACTTGCCCGACCCGCTCAGCCCCGTGATCACGACGAGCTGGTCGCGTGGGATCACTCCGCTCGCCGTCTCAACCTGGTCGGGCCAAGCCCGTGAGCAAGCCGTGCAGCGGATGTTCACTGCGATCGCCCGCGCCTATGATCTCAACAACACGCTCCTGAGTTTTGGGCTGCACCACCGGTGGAAGAAAATCACTGCCTCCTATGTCCCCGTCACCACAGAAGGTCGGGCACTTGACGTCGGAGCGGGCACAGCCGATCTCGCACTCTTGATCGAACCCCGCATGGGAACTAACGGCCGCATCATTGCCTCAGACCTGAACCACGCCATGCTCGTCGAGGGGCTGAAGAAAGTGACCGGGCGAGGCTTGGGACAGAAGATCACCTGTCTCGAAGCCAATGCCGAACATCTGGGATTCCCCGATGGGACCTTCCATGCCGTGACCACAGGGTTTTGCATGAGGAACGTCGGCAATCTTCGGCAAGCGGTCACGGAAATTCACCGTATTTTGCAACCAGGCGGGCGGTTTGTGTGCCTGGAGTTTTCCCGACCCGTCTTTGGTTGGCTGCGGGAACTGTACGATTGGTACTCGTTCCGGCTTCTTCCCTGGATCGGCACGAAAGTGGCGCATGACACGACCGGCGTCTATGAATATCTCCCCGCCTCCATTCGGAACTTCCCTGACCAGGAACGATTGAAACAGCTGCTCCTCGACGCAGGCTTTCGTCAGGTCACATATCGCAACCTGACCGGCGGGATCGTGGCGATACACATTGCCACCAAGTGAAATGTTAAATTTTGAATGTGTAATGATGAATTGGAATAGCCAGGGCTCCGGAACATTTAACATTTAACATTCAACATTGCATGAATTCCATTCTTTACATTTTCCTCCCCTGCAAGAAGGTCTATCCCATTGGTGTGACCTATCTCGCTGATTTTATTCATCGGCGAAAGCCGGATGTACAGCAGCGCATCCTCGATCTGTCCCTCTTTCCAGACGCTCAACGGAGCCGAGCAGTCCGCGATGCAACAACCGAGTTCAAGCCGGACCTCGTCTGTTTTTCCTGGCGCGATATTCAGATCTTTTCCCCGCATGAGGGAGACTCCTCGCTGGAACATGCGTTTAATTTCTACTTTGCAAGCAATCCACTCAAGCGGGTCATCGCCTCGTTCGCGGGGCTGCAACAGCTCTACCGCTACTACAGTCATATCCGGGCGGCACTCTCCTACCCCTGGTTGATCGCGAAGGAGTTCCCGAAAGCGCAAATCATGATCGGCGGAGGAGCCTTTACCGCCTTTGCCGACCAGCTCATCCAGAAACTTCCGGAAGGCACCATCGGAATTCTTGGGGAAGGTGAAGACGCCATCCTCAAGGTCATTGAAGGCCAGTCGCTGGAGAACGAGCGCTATATCCTCCGGGAGGGAAAGACCATTCGAAAGGGCAGGCAGGGCGCGCCAGCTCTGCTTGATGCACTCACCGTCGACTTGCCTTACCTGACTTCGATCTTCCCGCAGCACCGGGAATATCTTGGTGAATCCATCGGAGTCCAGTCGAAGCGAGGCTGTCCCTACGATTGCGCTTTCTGCCTCTACCCCTACATTGAAGGGAAGCGGGTCCGCTATCGGCCACCCTCCATGGTCGTCAAGGATATTTCTCAGCACTACCATCAATGGGGCGCCAGGCGTTTCTGGTTCACGGATGCCCAATTCATTACAGGGAAGGAAGCCTACCCCCAATGCACCGAAATCCTTGAACGGATTCTTGCCGAGAAGTTGGAGATCGAATGGTCCGGCTATATTCGTACTTCGCTCATCACCCCTGAGTTGGCAAAGCTCATGGTCCGGTCCGGGGTCGGTGATCTCGAGGTTGCTATTACGTCGGGCTCCCAAGTCGTGCTGAACAACCTCCACATGGGATTCAAGCTTGAGCGGCTGTACGATGGCTGTCGCTATTTGGCCGAGGCGGGATTCAAGGGGAAGGTCATTCTCAACTACTCCCTGAACTCCCCGAAAGAGACGGAGGAATCGCTGCTCCAAAGCGTGGAGTCCTACAAGGTAGTCGCCTCGATCTTGGGTGAGGAGCGCGTCTTCCCTCTTATGTTCTTTCTGGGCATTCAGCCGAACACCGATTTGGAACAACGGTTGT
>VBOM01000451.1 GCA_005877535.1 Nitrospirota bacterium
AATAATGGGTCTCTCGTGCTTCTTTCAATGATATTGACATTTTCGAGAGGAAATCTTTCTTGCTCTGCGCAGCAATCGCCTCCTCGATGTTTGCTCCGATAGATGTGCCGGAGCGAATGAGTTGTTTCGACAGCACCCACTCCCTTCGATCCAGCTGGAGTCGACGGCCAGTTTTTACTATGCCGACTGCAAAGGCGAAACTCTTTTCTAGAACGACATTACGTCTGGCTGATTCATTCCTCATTCCACACTCCACATTCAGAATTGGTTAGCGCCCCCCACGTCCCCATTGCTAATTCCACATTCCTCATTCCGCATCCCTCAACGTTTCCGGCCGATTCATTCCTAATTTCACATTTCGCATTCCGCATTCCTCAGTACCTCACCATCAGCCAGGCCAAGATGCGGTTTGACCCTGTCATACAGATAGCTGTATACTGTCGGACAGGAGGTGCTCCATGGCTCTTGTTCAAGTATCCGCCAGATTGGACCCCGACAAGTTGAAACGAGCGAAAAAGGCTCTCGGGACTAAATCTATAACAGAGACCATTCAAAAGGCCCTGGACATGGTGACCGAGAAAGCCGCCCATGATTGGGTGATCCAACGATATAGCGGCGTTGGGAAGCGGGATGCGTTCAAGACCAGCTAAGTTAGCCATCCTGGACACCTCGGTCTATATCGAGAACTTCCGAACCGGTCGCTTTGCCTTTCGTCTTCTCAAGGCTCCCTATGTGATTCGCTGCTCGGCTGTAGTACTGCATGAGCTGTTTCGTGGCGTGAGGCCGGGGCTTGAACTTCGGTTCGTGATGGATCTGATAAATCGGTGCCAGATTGTTACTCCCACTGAAAGGCATTGGATCCACGCCGGCGAGTTGCTGAATGTTATGAGGAGACGGCAGCACTACGAGGGGAACAAGCTTCGGGAACTGGCCTTCGATGTACTGATCGCCCTGACCGCGCGCAGCATCGGCGCAACGTTGATCACCTGCAACGAATCTGATTTTCAAGCCATCCGTCGCCATCTCTCGTTCCCGCTCCTCTGCTGGAAGTAACCTCTTTCTTAACTCAGCACTCAGGATTTCTCTCTCCTCGTCTTCCAACTCAGAACTTCCCAGTGACTCAGCACTCAGAACTCCTCGTTCAACTCTTCTGTCCATCTCATTCCTCATTTCACATTTCTCATTCCGCATTCCTCAGTACCTCACCGTCAGCCAACCCATCACGATGCTGCCGATCGTGTCGCCCAAGGGATGTTCCTTGTGTTTGTCATTCAACGCATTGAAGGCGGAGAGAGCCACC
>VBOM01000100.1:0-1080 GCA_005877535.1 Nitrospirota bacterium
GGGATGGCTTCACCGTTCTTTAGTCCTGCGGCAAAGTGCGGACTGCCGATTTCCTCTTCCAGCTCCCAGAGAAACCGGACGTTGATCGGGAAGCCTTGCTCGATCACGTACCGCGCGCCGAACAAGGCCGAGAGTGCCGGACCCTTGTCATCCGTGGCACCACGGCCGTGATACATCCCGTTCTCGTTCTTGAACGCAAAGGGGGCCTGCTTCCATTCCGGCTCCTGTGCCGGTTGCACATCCATATGGTTGTAGATGGTGACCGTCGGATGATGGGCTCCGGTCATCCAGCCGCCGGACACGATCGGATAGCCGCCTGTCTCCACAATTTGAGCCTCAGCCCCCAGATTCGTAAGGACCTGCCGCGCGACGCCCGCCATGCGCCGAATGTCGGGGGCGTTGGCCGGGTCCATACTGATCGAAGGAATCTCCACCATCTGGCCAAGCAGATCTTCAAACCGGCGGCGGCTGTCCGTGACGTAGCGTTCGAGGCCTGCGCGATCGATCATGGGTGGTTCTCCAGGAAAGGTCGGCGGATTATAACGAGTTCGTCGAGGAGGCGGAAGGGACTTCTGCGACGACCTTCTGTAAAATAGAGCCGTGATACCAGGCAACGCATCTCTTGCCCGAACGTTGGTGAGTCTCCTCGCCGTTCTCTGGGTTGGATGGTCTGTGATCAGCTCTTCCTGTGTCTCAGCTGCGGAACCCATCACCATTCGCGAGATCCTCGACGAGCCGAAGTCGTTTCATTTGAAACAGGTCACGTTGCGGGGCACGGTTCGCAATGTCACGCCGCTCGATCCCTACAAACTCCCGGCCGGCACGATGTGCTACGGCGCCTATTTATTTTACCTGGAGGACGAGACCTCTTCGATCAACGTCGCTGTCTATGGACGCTGTGGGGTCCCGACCGTCAAAGATCCCGATGTCGAAGACGGGCAACGGGTTGAACTTACCGCCACGATCCAGTCGCCGAGTCACGGGGGCTACTATTTGAGTTTTCAAGGGGTGAAAGTGGTGGGAGAGCGGGAAGGCGTCATTCAAGCGGTGGCAGATAGAATCACCCCGCTCGCCGAATAA
>VBOM01000100.1:1181-9315 GCA_005877535.1 Nitrospirota bacterium
GTATCTTATCAGGCGCACGGGCCGGGACCATCCTCGTCGACATGACGACGACGCAACCCTCATTAAGCCGTGACATTGCAGCGGCCGCCTCAGCAAATGATCTATCGGCCATCGATGCACCTGTCTCTGGCGGCGACGTCGGCGCCAAGAATGCCGCGCTCTCAATCATGATCGGTGGCGATACGAAATCTGTTCAGGCCGTGATGCCGCTCTTCGAGCTATTGGGTAAAAAGATCGTGCATCAGGGAGGGCCCGGCACTGGCCAGCAGGCGAAACTCTGTAACCAGATCGTGATCGCCGGCACGATGGTCGGTGTCTGCGAGAGTTTGCTCTATGGCTACAAGGCAGGGCTCGATCTGAACCGGATGCTGGACTCCATTCGTGGCGGAGCCGCAGCCTGCTGGACCTTGGACCATCTCGCTCCACGTATTCTTCAACGAAACTTCGAACCGGGATTTTCCGTCGAGCACTTCGTCAAAGATATGGGCCTCGCTCTGGAAGAGGCAAAACGTATGGGACTCGTACTGCCCGGTCTCACGTTGGTGCACCAGCTCTACCAGACCGTCCAAACGCTCGGGCATGGCCGCAGTGGAACTCACGCGCTGATGCTCGCGCTTGAAGACCTCTGCAAAGTCCACGTGAGTGCGTCACCGGCATGAATCCCTTGACTGAATAGCGATGCCCTCTGTCTCTTGGAATCGACCACATACCCCTCACTGCTCAACACCGCAATGTCGACCACGATGAGACAACCACGAACTGCTTGCAGCCTTCGCCTGTGGGAACCTTCTGATCCGGTGAAAATCCCTCGTAGGAGAGTTTCTATATAAGTTTCCATATAAGTAGGTGCGCACGATTACGGCGAGAGCCGGCGGTAGTGTTTCACAAGAAGCAGCACACCCCAAGCGAACGAGGCCAGCATCAGGAGAATGCCGAGGTTGTAGGCGAGATGAGCCAGGCGATGGTCATACTCCAGCCAATCCAACATGGTCAAAATGTTGTTCCAGTCATGCCCGTCCGTTTCCTTCCCGGTCACCCCACCCAGCAATATAAGATCCATGGCCCGCGCATCGTTGATATAGGGGGCAATATCCATGAAGCTTTCCGCCGTCCACCAGAGGGCCACAGACGCGCCGAACGGATCGCGCGTCTTGGTGAGAAAGGTGGCCAGGCAGACGAGCGGCATCAGGATCTGGCCGAGACTCCCGCCTAGAACCGTCATGAAGCGCCCCAAGGGGATAAATAGAAGATGGCCTGCCTCGTGGAACGGCAGATTGATCAGATGGAGAAACGATTCCCCCGTGTAGTTGGTTTCAAGCGGCGTGAAGATAAATGTTCGGCCCCACCAGAGCAGCAACAGAAACACTGCGACCCGACCGGCGAATGTCAACCTGTCCATCGACGTATCTGAATCAACGAGCCACTCCTTGGCAAGGGACAGGTAGCGCGAGCTATTCTGTGATTCCTGCTGCCGCTGCAGCGGGGCAGGCGAACGATACTTTGCAAAGACGATCCTGCATTTCACGCACTCTGTCGCTCCGCCAGGCTGATCAGCCCGACACTGAGGACAGGACATGGTCGAGGTCGCGGTGGACTCCATAGCCACACTGTAGGGCCGAGTGCGCGATCGGACAAGAAAATCTCTAGATTGATCCAACCTATGGCGCTTGACGCGCGAGAGGTGCGAGAAGGGCGCGACGCGCAAGCTATGATTCCGAGTGTCTCGCCTTTCCCGCTTGTCTCGCGCGTCACGGTCAGTGGAATGAGAAAGGAACAGGCGCGAAGGTGAGCACAAACACGGCAAATGCAATCCACCCGACAGCGATCCGCTTTCGGCCCAACGGTATGTGAAGATCGCGCACTGGTGGATGCCCGAAACCCCATAGTCCTGCCATGAAGGCCCAGAGCCACCAGCCGGGCCATCCGACGAATCCCAGTGCGATGAGGACCGGCACGATGGCGAAGGCGATGGTGCGTTGGCGTGAGCCCCACAGAGCGTACGCCACATGCCCACCGTCGAGTTGTCCGATGGGAATGAGATTCAATGAGGTCACAAACAGACCGAACCAGGCGGCGAACCCGACGGGGTGCAAGACGATGTCAGCCTGAGGAGGGATGGACCCGACGACCAGCCAGGACATGAACTGCAAGAGCAACGGTTCGCCCAACTGCAATCCATGGGTCCCCGCCCGATCAACGACCGTTGACATGTTCAGACCGATGACCAGTGCCACCAGCGCGGCGATGAAGCCGGCAAGCGGACCAGACACGCCGATGTCGAACAGCGCGCGCCGATTCACGATCGGTCCGCGAAGGCGGATAATCGCCCCGAATGTGCCGATGAAATACGGAGGGCCAGGGATGAACAACGGCAACGATGCCGGTACTCCGTGGATGCGGGAAAGCACATAGTGCCCGCACTCATGGGTCACCAGAATGATCAGCAGCGTGGCGGCGAAGGGAATCCCGTGCCAGAGCGTCTCGGGGTGTTCGAGCAGAAAGTTCACCGGTCCATGGATCGGACCGTTATAGACCTGATAGGCCCCGGCCCACAATGTGGTAAAGATCGTGGCGACAAAGAGGCTGATGGGCAGGATCCATTTCGAGAAGGGTGACTCCTCGAATTCCTCATCCGGGGAGAGAACGCTGAGGTTCTCAGACGGTCCCGCCACAACCGGCAGCTCCCCACTATGGATCGGCTGATCGTCGTTCCGTTGATCGAGATTCATGGGGCCTTATTCAATGATTCGACACGAAGGGGTTATGTTCCAGTTCTTCTCGAACCGTCGTGGCCGGTCCGTGACCCGGCAACAACCGATACTCAGGTGACAATTCAAGTACTTGGGTCCAGACCGATCCCAGATGGGTCTGATAGAGCGTGCTGGGATTCGAGCGGCCAATGGATCCTGCAAACAACGTATCGCCGACGAAACAGATGCGCTGTGACTCGGCATCCATTCGATAGCAAATCCCGCCGGGGGTATGGCCCGGCGTAGCCATGCAGTGTACGCGCAAGCGCCCGACCGCGATCGTCTGACCATTTTCCGGCTCCTTCAGCTGTGCACTGGGGGGCCGCCAGCTGAGAAGATCGACATCCTCCGTTCCGAGATACACAGGCGCTTCACAAAACTTCAGAATCTGGTCAATCCCGCCGGCATGATCTGCATGGCCGTGCGTCAGACAAATCCCCATCAGGCGCAGTCGGTGCGTGGACAAGAACTCGATCATCGCCGGCGCATTGTACGCCGTGTCGATGAGCACCGCCTCCACGCCGTCATGAACCACATAGCCCTGCACTCCATAGCCGTTGATCGACCCCTGTATCCTCTCCACGCAGGTCGTCGGCGGTTGCGCAACTGGCTCCCACTTCTCGATCGCGATCTGCTCCAACGGACCAGGTCGAAGTCCTAACGCCTTCGCCAGCGCCTGAACCTCAATCCGGTCAGGTGGACGAACGCCGCGCTCCAGCGCTGTGATGTCGCCACCGGGCAATCCGGTCATCCGCGCCACATTCGCCACGGACCATGCCTGTCCCATGCGGCTCTTCTTGATAATGTCGCAGAAATCGTCTTCGAGCGGCATAACCAGGCCTTCAGCTATCAGCAGTCAGCGATCAGATCTGAGTTCGATCTTTGCTGAGATCTGATGGCTGACCAATGAACCGATCAATTCTGTTCCACTCTTGTGCCATCTTAACTCAGGCCGCTAATGATACGGCGATAGTCATCCTCGGAGTAGGCCCTAAGAGTCGTGGACCGCACATTGCCGAGCGATCCCAACTTGAGGCCGAAACTCGCCAGCTTGTCGTTGTTCGGCATATCAACGATGAGAACAAGATCATAGACCCCAAGTGTCATATAGAAGGATTTGACCTCGCCACCCAAGTCCTTCGCGAGCTTCTTGACCCCCTCCAGCCGCTTCGGCGAGTCCTTTACGTTCTTGATTCCCTGATCCGTCCAATTGAGAAGCATCAGATAGGTCACCATGGCGGCCTCCTTTGTTGATGGTCGGACGTGGACAACCAGGCTCTCCGGTGAGCAGGTACTAGCCGAATCAATTCTCCGGTGCGAGCGCGATCTCCTTCACATCTCCGAATTCCGACAGCAACTTCGGCAGGGTCTCGCCGGCCCCGACTGCGACAATGGTCAGTCGATCGGGGTTAAAATGTTTCTTCGCAGCCGCCAGGATTTCACCTTTCGTCAATGCAATCACGCGGGCACGCAACTGCTGGAGAAAATCCTTGGGAAGCCCGTCATATTCCAGCTCAATCAACCGCCCCACAATCGCAGATGAACTGGCAAAGGAGAACACAAACGAGTTCACATAGGCCTCTTTCGCTTCCGCCAGTTCGCTGTCCGTCACCAACTCGGTCCGCATCCGCTCCATGTTCGAAACAAACCGGGTAATGACCTCTTGCGTCGAGGGTAACTTCGTCTCTGCACGCATCAGCCAGACGCCTTGATCGTGCACCCCGGAATTCAAGCGGCTGCCGACCGAGTAGGCCAAGCCCCGCTTGGTCCGCACGTCGTTGAAGAGACGGCTGCGAAAGGAGCTGCCCCCCAGAATATCGTTCGCAATCGCCAACGCCACATAGTCGGGATCCTGTTCTTTGATCGACAGATGACCGAGGCGGAGATGCGTTTGCGAGGTCTCCTTGTTCACAAATCGTACAACGGGCTTCCCAGTCGGACCTTGAGGCACGTCGGCAATCGTCAGCACCGGAACCTCGCCTTTTTTCCAATCGCCGAATACTTCGCGCAACAGGGCCAGCATCGCGGACTTGTCGAAATCTCCCGTCACCCCCAGCATCATGCCGTTCGGATGAATAGTCCTCCGGTGGAAAGCGATCAGATCGTCTCTGGTGATGCGGGTGATGGACGCGATACTGCTTTCACGCGCCGTCGGGTGATCCGCTCCGTACAGGAGCTTGACGAACTCGCGTCCGACGATCGAACCGGGGGTATCCTGCCTGCGGCGAATCCCTTCGATGGCCTGCAGCTTGGCCAGTTCAACCCGCGCTGGCTCAAAGGCGGGCGTCCGAATGAGGCCTGCGAAAATCTGGAGCCCCCGCTTCAAGTCCTTGCTGAGCACATCGAGCGACGCGGAACCGGATTGCCGCCCAATCGAGATGCCGACATCCCCGGCGAACTGTTCGAGTTCTTCGTCCACCTGCCCGGACGACAGACCGCCGCCCCCGCCTGTCCGCATGATAGTACCGGTTAGCGAAGCCAGGCCGACCTTCTCTGCCGGATCGAGCCAGCTGCCGGTTCGCATCGTCACAGTTATGCTGATCAAGGGCAGCTCATGGTCCTCAAGGAGATAGACGACCATCCCATTCTCGATCACCACGCGATCCGGTTCTGGCGGGGTAAACTCAACCGGTTTGAACGTCATCTGCCTGGGATCGCTCAGTGCAAGATCTCCAGCACAGGCAGCCAGCACCGGGATGAAGACCGCCATGATCATCGAGCACAGAACGAAACCCCATCGCGTCACGTTTCGCGCTTCGCGTTTCACGTCCCTCATCGCGCCACCTCGTGCCGTTGCGCCGTCGCGACGTTCTTCCCGACGTCCTTCTTTACCAACGTGGCCACTGTTCGGTTCGACTTTGTGAAATACTCAGCTGCCACTCGTTGGATGGCCCCCGGCGTCACTGCCGCAATTTTGTCCCGTGCCTTTAACGCGTAGCGCCAGTCTCTCGCTACCGTCTGAAAAAGCGCCAATTGAGAAGCAAGACCTCCGTTGGATCGAAGCGCCCGCACCAAATCGGCGTCGAGGTTATTCAGCACTTTCTCTAGCTCCTTGGCGGACACCGGCTCCGTCTTGAGTCGTTCGAGCTCGGTATAGATGGCCGCTTCGACTTCTGCCGTCGTATGGGGCGCAAGCGGTGTGGCATTGAGCACGAACAGATTCGGAGCAAGGACCCCCGGATAGTTCGAATCGGAGTCCACCGAGGCGGCGATCCGTTTCTCGCGGACCAGATTCGCATAAAGCCGGGAGGTAAGTCCGTCGCTTAACACCGCATCGATCACGTCGAAGACATAGTCATCGGGATGGCCCAAGCCCGGCTTATGAAACCCGATGGCCACCGACGGTTCAGCATCGAACTCCACTTCCACGCGACGCTCTCCTCGTTGAGGCGGCTCAACGGTGACGATCGGAGGCTGCGGATGTGCGGCCGGTATCTTGCCGAACGTCTGCTCGATCAAGGTCATGACGTCCTTCGGATTAATGTCGCCCACGATGGCTATCGTTGCATTGCTGGGACCGTAATAGGCTTTGAAGAAGGCTTCGGTGGCGGCCGGCGTGAGCGACAGGATGTCCGACTCCCAGCCGATCGTCGGAATGCCATACGGATGTGCCCGGAAGGCAGCCGAGGTGAAGGTTTCAAACAACAGCCCGCTGGGACTATCGTCATTCCGCATCCGCCGCTCCTCCATGACCACTCCGCGTTCTTTGTAGAATTCTCGGAGGACCGGATGCGCCATTCGATCGGCTTCGACCACAGCCCACAGCGGCAGACGATTCGCCGGGAGGCTGATCATATAGCGAGTCAGGTCCTTGCCGGTCGCTGCATTGAGCCCGACCCCCCCGTGGCGTTGGTAGAGTAAGGCCATCTCATTGCCCGCCACGAACTGTCCCGCTTTTTCTTGTAATTCCGTAAATCGTTTCTGCAGCTCTTCGATGACTGCCCGATCCTCGGGACTGGCCGGTCTCTCCTGACTCTTCCGTGCGAGCTCTCGTTGCCGCTGCTCCAGCTCGGTCCCGACTCGATACCATTCTTCGAGAATGGGCCGCTCTTTCTCGTAATCCTTCGTCCCTACCGTCCTCGTGCCCTTGAACGCCATATGTTCGTAGAGATGTGCTAGGCCGGTTTGTCCCACCTGTTCGTTTACTCCCCCAACCCCGAAGGTCATGTTGAGGGACACCACCGGCGTTTGATGTCGTTCGACCATGAGAATGGTCAATCCGTTCGTCAGTTTTTGTTCCACCACACGATCCGCCAATCCGAACGATGCCGCAAAGAGCAGGCCGAGGTCGAGACTGAGGCTGGCGGCGAGAACGAAGAGAAACATCGTGAAACGTGAAACCTGAAACGTGGCGACGATTGAATACCCTCTGTTGAAAATGAGATCCCGATTGCTCATAGCAGGCCTCCGTGGCTGACTTCGTTTCACGAGCAACCCTTGAGGCGTCATACGAATAGCTCCATGAGTTGTTCCGGTCGTTCGATAAACCAGTCCGGGCGACAGGCTTCCATCTTGGCACGATTCCCCATGCCGTACCCGACCGCACAGACACGAATCCCGGCGTTATGCCCGCCGTTGATGTCGTTGGTGCTATCCCCGACAAGTACGGTCTGTTCTTTCGACACATTCAGTTGTTCCATCACATGCAACAACATGCCCGGTTCCGGTTTCAATCCAAACCCGCGATCGCCTCCGACGACACACTGGAAATGATGCGCCCCCAATCCATTGAGAATCACATTCGTATACTCGATCGATTTGTTGGTCGCCACCGCCTTGCGCTTTCGCTCGAAGTGGACAAGCGCCTGTTCGACACCGGGATAGAACGTCGTGCGATCGAGGCAATGGGCCAAGTACTGGCTCCTGAACACCCGCAACGCCTCGTCGAAGGAGACCCGACTATCCTCACCGACCGACAGACGCAACAATTGTTTCACCCCATCTCCCACAAACCCAAAGATTTCCTCGATCGGCCGCTGCGGCAGTCCCAGCTCGGCCAGTGTCAAGTTCACCGACGCGGCGATGTCCCATTTGGACTCGATGAGCGTCCCATCCAGATCGAAGATCAACAGCTCGACCGAGGTCTTTCCCATCATTACTTTGCCTTTCGTAACTCGTCCTGCAACGCCCCAAGACTGTCTCGCTTCGCCGGGTCGGTTTCCTTCACCCAGGATTCGCGCACGAAATTCACCATCCGCTGCTGTCCCACGTGAGGGGGAAGCATCGGCTCAACAATCCTCCATCGATTCTTGACGGCTTTCACGCGAAACCGAACTTCTTCTGTCGCAGCCTCCTGGACGAAACGGGGCGTTTCCAGATACACCGAGCCTATGACCTGAAAGGTGACCGGAATCACCACTTCCAGGCGATCGATCACCTCCCAT
>VBOM01000452.1 GCA_005877535.1 Nitrospirota bacterium
CCATCTTGATCCGGGCCAACGAAGCAGGCATTAATCTTCGCCGACATGAGGACCACTCCATCGGGATTGCGCTGGATGAGATGAGCACGGAAGACGAAATCCGTCGCCTGATGGAAATCTTTGTCGGCCATGATCGGCTGCCTTTTCAGATGCGGGACTTGAGCGGCAGCGTCACCACAAGTTTTCCGGCGAATCTCACCCGCACCAGCACCTACCTGACCCACGAGGTGTTCAATCGCTATCACGCGGAGCACGAGATGCTGCGGTATATCCACCGTCTCGGGGCGAAGGATCTGTCGCTCGTCCATTCGATGATCCCTTTGGGGTCCTGCACCATGAAGCTGAACGCGACGACCGAGATGTTGCCGGTCACCTGGCCGGAGTTCTCACGGCTTCATCCCTTTGCCCCGATCGAACAAACCAAAGGGTATCAAGAGTTGTTCCATCAGCTGGAGGCCTGGCTGGCCGAGATTACCGGACTCTCCTCTGTATCCTTACAACCGAACGCAGGGTCTCAGGGCGAGTATACGGGGCTGATGGTGATCAGAGCGTACCACCGGAGCCTGGGTGAAGAACATCGGGATGTGTGCTTGATTCCCTTGTCCGCGCACGGCACGAATCCAGCCAGTGCAACTATGGTGGGCATGACGGTTGTGACGGTCGCCTGCGATCAACAGGGCAATGTGGATTTAACTGATCTTGAAGCCAAGGCCGCTCAGCATCGCAATCGGCTCTCGGCACTCATGTTGACCTATCCCTCGACCCACGGAGTCTTTGAGGCGGACGTGCGGCGCATCTGTCAGATCGTCCATACGCATGGCGGACAAGTCTATATGGATGGTGCCAATTTGAATGCGCAGGTGGGACTCTGCCGCCCCGGGGACATCGGCGCGGATGTCTGCCATCTGAATCTACACAAGACATTCTGTATCCCCCATGGCGGAGGGGGGCCTGGGATGGGACCGATCGTTGCGGCACGCCATCTCGCACCGTTTCTTCCCGGCCATCCGGTGACGCACCTGGGTGGACAGGATTCCATCGGAGCTGTGTCGGCGGCGCCTTACGGCAGCCCCAGCATCGTGACGATTTCCTGGGTCTACATCGCCCTGATGGGACGCGACGGCTTGACCAAGGCGACGCAGGTGGCAATCTTGAACGCTAACTACATGGCCAAACGGCTGGAGAAGTACTATCCCGTCCTCTACACGGGAACGGCCGGGTTCGTCGCGCATGAGTTTATTCTCGATCTTCGTCAGTTCAAGGACAGTGCGGGGGTCGAAGTGATGGATGTGGCGAAGCGATTGATGGATTATGGGTTTCATGCTCCGACGGTCTCGTTCCCGGTGGCCGGGACACTCATGATCGAACCGACGGAAAGTGAGTCGAAAGCCGAGTTGGACCGGTTTTGCCAGGCGCTGATCTTGATTCATGCAGAGATGCAAGACATCGTCGAAGGCCGCCAGCCCCGAACGAATAACCTGCTGAAGAATGCTCCCCACACGGCACAGGTGGTGACGGCCAACGAATGGAATCGACCCTACAGCCGTGAGCAGGCTGCCTTTCCTGCTCCCTGGGTACGAGACCATAAATTCTGGCCCAGCGTGAGCCGCATCGACGAAGCCTATGGAGATCGTCATTTGGTTTGTACGTGCCCACCAACCGACACCTACTAGGTCGGCTGCTGAAAAAGGTTCCCAACGTCGTTCTCGGCTCGCAAACATCCTCAACGTACCCAAGAGGGTACGCCTCCGGTGTTTGCTGCGCCTGCGGCCTAGTTGCGAAGCCTTTTTGAGCAGCCTCCGAAGAAAACATACGGAAAAGTCTCTGACTTCGTTCTCGGTCGTTTGCCCACCTCAACGTACCCCACACGGGAAAAGAGCTGTTCAGACAGCTCGGGGTTGGGAGGGTGAGAAGGCGACGCCTCAGCGTTCAAACTCCCTGCGGCCTTGTCATAGAGCTTTTTTGAGCAGC
>VBOM01000453.1 GCA_005877535.1 Nitrospirota bacterium
GTTTGCAGCGCTTGCACTTGAGCTCCAACCCTTGTCCGCTCACCTTGGCAATCAATTGACCGCACTCACAATGGGTCTCGTCGCAGTCGGCGGAGTCATTGCTCGTGATAGTCGTACTAGTCATTGCGAGAAACTATTGCACGTAAATGAAATTGAGAACAATTATTAATATCTCATTTTTTGATCCTAAGTCAAGCAGCAAATGTGATCGGCAAGATGTCAAGATGTATTGTCCTCACATGTGGCCTATAATATCCGCATATGCTTCATAAACTGTTGAGACAACAGTGCAGTTGGCAATTTCTTCTTGGCGCAATTTTCATGACGCTCTCAGGCTGCGCTACCGAACTTCCCCTGACAGTGGCAGAGCCTGAGGTATCAGGAACGTTGGCGGTTGGGCGGGTCGTCACGACCATAACAGGTGAGTCGCAACGAGTGTATCCACCGGAACTCCGTTCCTTCGAGGTGATCAACACGGAGAGCGAAGAGCGGTTTAAAGTTTATGTGAAATCCGAGGACGAGTACTTTTCTCTTTCCCTTCCTCCTGGACACTATAAAATTAATCGTGTGCAAATCAGTGAAGGGCCATTCTTGTCCATGGCGCAACTTACGGGAAGCTTTGTCCTCGAGCCCGGTGTAATGACGTTTCTTGGTACTTGGCGTTTTGGGATAGACTCTCCGAAATACGGACGCCAAGTGATGGTCTCCATGATCCACGACGAACAAGATCAGAAGCAAGCCCAACAGTTCGTTAAAGACTCATATCCGACCTTTGATGCTAGGTCTATGGTGATACTGATTCCTGAGCCATCGCATGTGCAGTCCCGCTTGTTCGAAGTTATGCCCTATCCAAACAATCCGCGATATTTCCGTCGTCATTGGTGGTAGGCCCTGTCCAATGTGGCGCACACTCCCACACATATTAATTAGTGTCTTATTGGGACAGGTGGCGCTGTTCGTCGGGTGCGCAGGCATTCCCATGCAGTCCGAGCCTGTCGCGGTGAAACGGGTCCAGATGCAAATGGGCACGCTGGTTTCGATCACCGCAGTCGCGGGGAACGAGGCGGTCGCGCACGCTGCGGCGACCGCCGGGTTTGCCGAGATCCATCGTTTGGAAGAGCTCATGAGCACCTGGATTCCAACGAGCGAACTTTCTCGCGTGAATACCTCGGCGGGCGTGATGCCGGTATATGTGAGTCCAGAAACGCTGACGGTTGTTCAACGTGCGATTCAAGTTGCGGAGATGACCGATGGCGGATTCAATATCGCCATTGGCCCGGCGGTGGAGGCCTGGAATGTGATTGAAGGCCGACGAATACCGACTGAGTCTGAGTTGGAGGCTCTCCGTCCCTTGGTCGATCTGATGTCCGTCCATGTCGATGTGCGGAAGCAGACGATCTTTCTTGAGAAAGCAGGGATGCGGATCGATGTGGGGGGAATCGGCAAGGGTTACGCAGCAGATCAAGCCGTCGAGGCATTACAGAGGGCAGGCGCTATTGCCGGAGTCGTGGCACTGTCAGGGGATATCAAAACATTCGGCCGGTTGCCGGATGGGAAGCTGTTTCCCGTCGGGATTCAACACCCACGAAAAGATGGATCAGTGCTGGCCTGGATTGATTTGCAGGACGAAGCTATTTCTACCGCCGGGGATTATGAACGCTTCTTCGAGCGGGATGGGATACGATATCATCATATTCTCGACCCGCGCACGCTCCAACCAGCACGCAGCTGCCAGAGTGTCACGGTGGTTGCCCGTGAAGGCATCTGGGCAGATGGGTTGGACACGGGGATATTTGTTATGGGAGTTGAATTGGGAATGCAGCTTGTCGAAGCCTTGCCGGACGTGGAGGCCATCATCGTGGATCATGAAGGTCATGTCCATGTGTCCTCGGGGTTGCGGGATCGGATCCGTAAGCCGTGAAGCGGGAAGGCTGCGGGATGATCAGCCAGTCGAACGGTGGAGAAGGGGCTTGACGAACCGTCATGAACAATGTGGGCTAGGAGCCTGTCCGACATTGCCTTCGTGACGAGGCGAAGGAGGCGCGGCCAGATGCGAGGCCGCAGGCCCGGAAAAACCGGAGGTGTATTCGCTGGAATACATTGAGGATTTTTTCTGGCCGAGCACGATGCAGATGGTTGCGGATCGTTCGCCGCAGTAGAACGGTCAATGTCGGACAGGCTCCTATCGGTCCAATCGATAGCTCATCGGAATCTTGATCGTCATGCGCGGCTGTCCTAATGGGCGAGGTAAATGGAACGGGGCTGCCTGCCGCAAGGTTTCAATTGCAGCCTTGTCGAGACCTGGGTGCCCAGAACTCTGCAATACTTCCTCCTCGCCGATGCTCCCGTCTTCGTTGATCACAGCTTTCACCACTACTTTCCCCTCGGCTCGATCCACCCGAGCTGAGGCTGGGTAGCGTTTCAATTCTTCCACTCGAC
>VBOM01000101.1 GCA_005877535.1 Nitrospirota bacterium
GGCAGCTCAATTTCCGTCTCCTCTCCCAACCCAAACTGATGGGCAAAGGAAGCGATCGTCTCGATCCCCATCCGTTGCCCAACGGTGTAGAAATAGACGTCGCACGATTGCACGAGGGCCCGCCGAAGATCCACCGAACCATGCCCGCCGGCTTTCCAATCACGATACAGACGGCGACCGAACTGATACCCTCCATTACAGAAGATCGGTGTCGACGGCGTCACGGTCTTGGTTTCCAACGCTGCAGCGGCCATCATCACTTTAAAGATCGAGCCGGGCGGGTACTGCCCTTGCGAGGCTCGATTATTCAAAGGGCGCCCCTCGTCTTGCACGATCTCAGCCCATTGTTTCGGTGTGAGCTCCCGCGAGAGGATGTTCGGATCAAAGCCAGGACGGCTGGCCATGGCAAGCACGTCACCTGTCCTCGGATCAAGCGCGACAATCGCGCCCGATTCCTCCCCCAACAGATTTTCGGCCACTTTTTGCAGCCGCGCATCAATCGTGAGGTACAAATTGTCCCCGGCATGGGGTTGCTCCACAACCACGGTTCGCTTCTCATGGCCTACCGCATCGACTTCTATGCTTTTCTCCCCGGCCTGACCACGCACGAGCTGATCGAAGAATTTTTCCACGCCATATTGCCCGACGATACTGCCCTGGTGCAGGTCAGCAAATTCAGGCTTCTCCAACTGATCGGGCGACACTTCCCCGACATAGCCCAACAGATGTGAGGCCGTCACTCCGCCAGGATAGTTCCGCTGCGATTCGACTTGCACCATCACTCCTGGCAAGTCCAGACGGTGAGACTCAACCAACGTCGCTTCTCGAAGGGTTAAGCGATCCTTCACCTTGCGCGGCAGTTGCTTATTGCCTCGAGCGGTGAGCTTGTCCCTGACGAGCGCAGCATCTAACCCCAGGAGATTGCTGAGCTGATCGATGAGCAGGTCGCGATCTTTGACCTCCTCGAGCGAGACGTAGAGCGTGAAACTGGGGACATTATTCGCCAGCAACACCCCGTTGCGATCGTAGATGAGCCCTCGAGCTGGCTCCATGATGACGGAGCGTGTCCGATTGTTCTCGGAAAGATCGCGATAGTAGGGCCCCTCACGAATCTGCAAGTACCAGAGCTGCAGCCCCAGTAAAGCCACGACGAGCAACAAGCCGACGCGGAGAATGATTACTCGGCGTTGGAGCTCCCCAAGTTCAGAATCGTGTAGACCAGCTGTACCCATGCGTCGCAATCAACATTCTGCCGCGCCCATCACAGACCTGCTATTCGGTCCTCAGGCGGGTGACATGAAACCTTTGAGAGAGTAGCCAGTAGAGCCCTGCCCCCACCGCCCCGTCAAAACAAGCCTGCGGAAGGACGATCGACTCGACCATCCACCACATCTGAGACACGTCGAGATGCTTAAAATTCATCGCGGCAAACAGCCCGCTCGCCAAAGACACCAACAGCAGCCCCACACCCAATGAGATCGACGTCACCTGCGACACCTGCCGTCCCAGGAATCCTGCCAAGAGCCCGACGCCACCGTTCGTCAAAAGACTGAGCCAAAGTTCGCCGGCTGAGAACAGACTCAGGACCCACCCGATCGCGAGCCCCACGAGAAGACCTTCCAGTTCACCTGCAAAAAGCCCCACAAGCGCGGCTGCCACAAGCCCCAAATCCGGCTTGATATTCCACACGCTCAGATGTGGCAGCAGCGTCGTCTGCAGGGGGACGAGCAGCAGCACGAGAATCAGATAGAAAAGGTATTTCATGGTGATGGCTTCCCGAGCAGATCTGCTCCTGTCCCGGTCGTCGTGGACTGTCCATACGACGTCTGAATCACCAACACTTCCTCCACACGACCAACATCGACTTCCGGCATCAGTTCGGCAGACTGGAAGAGCGCGCCTTCCTGTTTATCGATGCTCGTGATCGTGCCGATCACGAGCCCTCGGGGGAAACCTCCGACAAGGCCCGATGTCACAACCCGGTCACCGTTTCGGAGCGTAGACAACAACGGAATATACTTCAGCTGGGCCAGCCCTTGTTGAGTCCCTTCCACAATACCTTCGTCTCTCGTCCGCTGAATGAGACCAGCGATGGCGTTGTTCGGATCAGTTACCAAGAGCACCACCGACGACGCCCCTGTCGTTTTCACGACGCGCCCGACGACACCAGCGGGCGTGACCACTCCCATGTCCGGCTTGATCCCGTCACTCTCGCCCTTATTGAGAATGATGGCACGATATCGGTTCGTGGCATCACGCCCGATGACTTGAGCGGCTATCATCGTGGGAAGCGCCTGCTCCTTAAAATGCAGCAGAGCCGTCAATCGTTCTGTCGCGGCGGCGGACTCACGCAACTGGCTATGTTGCCCGCGCAGCCATTCAATTTCTTTCCGTAGTTGCTGGTTCTCTTCTCGGACCCCTTGCAACGCCATGTACTGTTCCCAACGATGAGCAATGCCAGTATCGATGGACGCAATGGCTTCGAGCGGAACACGCACAACATGTCCAACTGGCCCATCCAGATACTGCAAGAGACCTTGGATTTGAGCGGGAAGCAGAAAAAGAGCCACCAGCAGGAGAGCAAAACAGGCAATCGCCAGGCGTTTGGCACCGTAGGGAGAACGAGAGTGAGCCATCCACATAAGGGAGTTAGGGATGGAACCTTATCGGTAGGTATTGGCCTGGGACATCACCGACACTTTGGCAAGCAGATCCAACTCATCGAGGATTTTCCCGACCCCCAAGACTACAGAAGTCAAGGGATCATCCACGGTGATGATCGGCAGATTCGTCTCCTCCCGAAAGCGCGTATCCATGCCCTTCAGCAAAGATCCCCCGCCCGTGAGTACGACACCACGATCGATAATGTCGCCCGCCAACTCCGGCGGGGTATTCTCCAGTGCCACTTTAATCGCGTTGACGATTGTTCCGATGGGCTCCTGCAGCGCTTCCCTGATTTCTGAGTCATCCACTACCAACGTGCGGGGAATGCCGGAAATCAAGTCGCGCCCCTTGATCATCATAGTCTTTCGTTCCTCAAAGGGATAGGCGGATCCGATTTCGAACTTGATCCGCTCTGCCATATGTTCACCAATGAGGAGGTTATATTTCTTCTTTATATAATTCATGATCGCATCGTCCATGCGATCGCCCGCGACCTTGACGGACTCGCTATAGACAATTCCGCCGAGCGAAATGACAGCAATATCGGTCGTGCCGCCGCCGATATCGACCACCATGTTGCCGGAGGGTTCTGTGATCGGAAGACCGGCGCCAATGGCTGCGGCCACTGGTTCTTCGATCAGATACACTTCGCGGGCGCCGGCTAATTCGGCCGAGTCTCGGACTGCTCGCTGCTCAACTTGCGTGATGCGCGACGGCACACCGATGATGATGCGCGGGCGCACGAACGCGCTGCGGTTGTGCGCTTTCTGAATGAACCGCTTCAACATCTGCTCTGCCATTTCGAAGTCGGCGATCACGCCTTCTTTCATGGGCCTCACCGCAATGATGTTGCCCGGCGTGCGTCCCAACATTCTTTTCGCTTCCGTGCCGACCGCGAGCACTCGTTCGGTCTTTTTCTCAACTGCCACGACCGAGGGTTCGTTGAGCACGATCCCTTTTCCATGCACATACACGAGGGTCGACGCCGTCCCCAGGTCAATGGCCAGGTCATTTGAGAACCATCCGAAGATATCGCTCCCAAAGCCCACGATTGCTCTCCCTTCCCCTTAGACTCGGACGGCGTGCTTATTCAGGCAACGCCATTCGTCCCACATCCAACACCTGGGTACCGGCCACCTCGTCACCAAGACGCCGCCCCTGCTCGTTTCCGAGAATCAATACCGCTTCGAACGCAATGATTGCTACCGATACAAGCCATCCTACATACGGAACGGCGAAGGCTAACTGAGCGACTGCAAAGGGCAGGTTGCGGATAATGGATTCCCGAAACCCTGCTGCCTCGCGCCGGTCCGGAAGCACCGTTTGAAGGCCAATCAACCGCTTACCGATACTACGCCCACCGGCAAATCCATCAGCGATCAGTATATACGCTAATCCTCCAAGAAAACCTACTGGCACGATCATTTGACCGGCTGCCGCGACGATAAACAGATCGATCACCTTGGCGATACCACGGTTCAGGACCCGCGCCTTGGGGTAAATTCCGCCATCGATTGAATGAACCCCGCCGACCTCCTCCGCCAAGGGATCTCCTTACAATTAGTTGCAAAGTATAGCAAATCAAACTATCTAGCACAAACAAAGATCATTCTCCGGCAGATCAGGCATTGCGGGCGATACTGCCGGCTTCACTAACAGACCACTCTGCTAGATCGTGAGATCGCAGCTTGGAGGAAAGCTCGTCTCTTGCCTTTGCACAGAGCCCTGGGTAGAATCCGTCCATACGAATTTCTCGAAGGATTGTCATGCTCAAATTGATGCGCGAAGCGTCTCATAGCTATCCGTGGCTCCTCAAGTCCATCATGGGGGTCATCGCCCTCGCCTTCGTCATCACCATGGGCTGGTGGGGGTTCCGTGATCAGCCCGGCACCGGCTCCGTCGTCGCCTCAGTCGGAGATCTCACCGTGTCCCGCGATGAATTCCGACGCGCCTATGAGAATTCCTATCGCTTCTATAAGGACAAAGTCCCTGGAGAATTCAAAGACGAAACGATCAAGCAATTAGTGGTGGATCAACTCATCGACAACCGGACCTGGCTCATCGCAGCGAAGAACATGGGCCTCACCGTGGCTAACGACGATCTGCGTGAAGCCATCATGCAGATCCCGGATTTTCAAAAGAATGGCACCTTCGATCCGGAGGTCTACCAACGGTTGCTGGCAGCGAATCATCTGACGCCCTCGATATTCGAAGCGATGGAAGCGAAAGAGGTGCTGAGCAACAAAGCCCGGATGATCATCCGCGACGCTGTGGCCCTTACCCCTGCCGAGCTCGCCGAGGCAGAAGCTCTCACGCTACGGCAAACGGAATCAGATCCCGCGAAGGCCGCTGCGGCGAAGGACCGTGCCGCGCAGGACGTACTTTTTCAAAAGCAGCAGCGCGCTCTGATGGCCTACACTGAATCGCTCAAAACATCAGTCCCCATCAAGATCAACCGCGAGTTGCTATAGCTCGATTCGTCCAACGTCCTCAAATCGTAATGTCTACGGTTAGAGAATGGTCCGGGCGCTGACTTGAAGTCGTGATGGCGCTGAGTCTAACTAAGAATTAACATTGCATCACCATAGCTGTAGAAGCGGTACCGCTCGCGAACCGCCTCTGCATAGGCCTGGCGAAGACATTCGGTCCCGGCCAATGCGGAGACCAGCATCAGCAATGTGGTCCGTGGCAAGTGAAAATTCGTGAGGAGGGCATCGACCAGCTTAAACGGACACCCTGGTGTCATAAATAGATCTGTCTCTCCCCGATAGGGTCGGATCTGGCCATCGACGCGAGCCGCAGTTTCGAGTGCGCGTACGACCGTGGTGCCGACAGCGACAATTCGTCTCCCTCTCACTCGCACCTGCTCGATGGCACGAAGTGCCTCTGCTCCGACCTCGATCCATTCTGCGCCCATCCGATGGTCTTCGATCTGATTGACCGTCACCGGTTTGAAGGTCCCAACACCAACATGAAGCGTGATGGTCGTGAGACCGATCCCTCTCTGTTGCAGCTGTGCCAGCAGTGCCGGTGTGAAATGGAGGCCAGCGGTAGGCGCCGCAATAGCCCCCTCATGCTGCGCAAAGAGCGTTTGATACCATTCTCGATCCTGGTCGGTCGGTGCCCGCTTCAAGTAGGGCGGAAGCGGCATTCGGCCATATTGTCGCAGCCACTCAGGGAACGGAATCGAACTCTCAACTCGCACCGTCGTTCTAGTCGCACTACGCTCGACCACCATAACAGAAGCCTCACTCCCCATCTCAAGAATCTGTCCAGGCCGATACGTTCCCTTGATCAACACTTCCCAGATCGCATCGCCAAGATCCTTCACAAAGAGGATCTCGACCTCCGCGCCGGAAGAGCGCTTCCGTCCAGCCACTCGTGAAGCCAACACCTTGGTATCGTTGACCACGAGAAGATCACCGGGCTGAAGAAGGTCAGGCAACTCGTCGACCCGGCGATGGGCGAGCGAATGATCGGGGGCCTGCAGAACGAGCAGCCTAGCGTGATCACGCGGGAGGGTTGGGTGAGCGGCAATCAGTGTGGGATCGAACGGAAAATCGAATTCGGAGAGCTGCATCAGGAAGGCGGAGGGGTCGGAGGTTTGGTCAGCGCCATATTCTGCAGCTCGGTACCTGGGTAATAGTACTGAAGAATCGTCGAGAAGGAATAGCCCAACTCTGCCAGTTCTTTCGCCCCCCACTGACACATGCCGACGGCGTGACCCGCGCCGAAGCCGGAGAGCACCACATCTTGGCCGATGGATTCAATGGCAAACTGCGTACTGGGGATGACGGTATACCCAACCACCTTTCGCAACTCTTCTCCGCGAAGAATCAATTCTCCACCAGAATGAAGAATGCGTAGCTTCGCCACTCGCCCCCCGCGGCTAAACAACAAGGGTGCCATCGTCGCGATCGTCCCAACAGAAAATCCCTGCTGCCGCAAATTCTGCTCGAGAGTGTCGATTTTGAAGGAGGACTTCCATTGATAATAGGGTGACGTCAGATCGAAGGGACACTCTACGCCCTTGAGATAGGGATAATCTTTCGACCACACATTCATGGCATCTTCAGTCAACCCGGCTGCTGTCGATGAGAAGGCTGCGAAGATCGGCGCATCCTGATAGGTCACGACCAATCCACGGGTATCTTCCACAGCGCGCAGGATCCCCACATCAATGCCCTCTTTCCCGCGATAAACTTGGTCTTGCACCGTAGAGGCCACGTCGTAATCACGCGTGGCGCTCAACATTTGCTGATAGAGGGCATAGGTCCGAGCTGCGACCGCCTGCGCTTTCAACATCTCCGGATGCCATGTCGAACTGACTTCGGCGGGAACCACCCCTTTGACGTACTCTTCAATATCCACCCGATTAATGACCAAAAATCCCTTGCCTCTTCGCACGAGATGGACAACGCCGCTCACCGAGATCTCCGTGCCGGAGTCGCCCGAGGACATCGCCGCCCCATTGAGCTTCCGAGCGGGCCGTGGGAAGGTCAACGTGAGGCCTTGCGCTCCGGCATGCAGCGTCAGTTGCTCCGTCTGCATGCGGACGCCATTCTGCAGAAACCCCGTTCCCGCAGCTGTGACCTGGACCTGCGCGCGCAGAGCCTGACCACGACCTTGTGCATCTGTTACCCATAACGGACTGTCTGCACGAATATCGAGCCGTGACACGTCGGCCGACAGAAGAACTCGGATCGATTCGGCCGCCTCGGTTCCCGATGACAGGCTGAGGAGGCATGCTCCCGCCACGATGGCTCGATACAATGTACCCCTCAGTTGCTTCACCGGCGAAAGATCCATGTTATTAGATAGAATACGAGACTCAGGATGACGCTGAGGAGCAGGCTGGTTGCGAGGGGAAAGGAGAAGCTGAAGTTATCGCGCCGAATGGAGATGTCGCCGGGAAGCTTGCCGAACCATCCCAGGAGATTCCCAATTCCTGGAACACGGTCTGCGATCAGCAGCAACAGGCCGACCAGCACGACGCATAGCCCGACCCCGATTAAGACCTTGCCAAGATTTCCCCACTCAGCCATCATCCTTGAGCCAAATGCTCTGCGATCTGCACCGCATTGAGTGCGGCCCCCTTTCGCAAATTATCCGCCACCACCCACAGATTGAGACCGTTGGCGATCGACTCATCTTCACGAACGCGCCCGACATAGACTTCATCCTTCCCGGCAACCTCCAACGGCATGGGATAGATTTTGTGTGCCGGATCGTCATAGAGCAGCACGCCTGGTGCAGTGGACAGAATGGCGCGGGCCTCGTTGGCGGTTAACTTCTTCTCCATCTCGATGTTGACGGCTTCCGAATGTCCGATGTACACAGGGACCCGCACCGTCGTAGCCGTCACATGAATCGACTGGTCGCCCATGATCTTTCTAGTCTCATGGACCATCTTCATCTCTTCCTTCGTATACCCTGACGGCAGAAACTCGTCGATCTGAGGCAAGCAATTGAATGCGATCTGATAGGGGTAGACCTTGGGGCTCGCCGAC
>VBOM01000392.1 GCA_005877535.1 Nitrospirota bacterium
AGCGGCTGAAACTTCCACAGCGGTCGCTGATTGTCAGCGTGCCTGTCCGGATGGATGACGGCCGGGTCGAGGTCTATACCGGCTATCGCGTGCAGCACGATTCCTCCCGCGGCCCCTCGAAGGGCGGCGTTCGCTATCATCCGGATGTGAATCTCGGGGAGGTTGCGGCACTCGCAATGTGGATGACCTGGAAATGCGCGTTAGCCGACCTGCCCTATGGCGGAGCCAAGGGTGGCGTGGCGATCGCTCCGAAACAGTTGTCGCGACCAGAATTACAACGATTGACCAGGCGCTATGCGGCGGAAATCTTCCCGTTGATCGGGCCAGAAAAAGATGTACCAGCCCCAGACGTCGGCACAGACGCTCAGGTAATGGCCTGGATCATGGACACATATAGTCAGCAAGTGGGGTATTCGGTGCCAGGCGTCGTCACAGGCAAGCCCTTGTCCATTGGAGGAAGCCTCGGACGTGAGGAGGCCACCGGCCGTGGAGTGGTCTGTGTTACCATGGAAGCGCTTCGCCACCTCAAGCTCGACATTCGGAACACAACCGTGGCCATACAGGGGTTCGGCAACGTCGGGGCCCATACCGCTCGCATCATGCAGGAGTATGGCGCACGCGTGATCGCAGTGAGCGACGTGCAGGGAGGCATCCACAATTCGAACGGTTTGGACATTCCTGAGCTCCTCACACGCTACAAGACCAGGGGCCAATCCTTCCGTGATACTAAGCTGGGGGATTGGCTCTCCAACGACGAATTGTTGCAACTCGACTGCACCGTGCTGGTCCCTGCCGCGCTCTCCGAGCAGATCACCGAACGCAATGCCGCGAAACTGCGCTGCCGGATCCTCGCCGAAGGGGCGAACGGTCCGACGACACTGGAGGCCGATCGCATGCTGCAGGACCAGGGAGTCTTTATTATTCCAGACATCCTGGCCAACTCCGGTGGCGTGATCGTGTCCTACTTCGAGTGGGTACAGGATGTGCAGCGCTATTTCTGGAAGGCCACTGATATTCAAGAACGCCTGCAAGATATTCTGAGCTCCGCCTTTCATCGAACATTACAGTTTTCCGTTTCCAAACATACTTCCATGCGTATGGCCGCCCTGATGAGCGGGATCGATAAAGTCGCCCAAGCTCATTTCCATCGTGGACTCTACCCGTGAATTCCACACGTCATGCGAATGAGTGTCGCGTACTATATTAGGGTCTCTCGTTTGATGGGCTATACGTTGGCCGCACTCGCCGGGACAACGTTGACCGACAACACGGCCTTCCAAATAACTCCCCACTGCATCATCGCGCAGACCTGCGAGTTGTTGTTGCAGTCCTCTGCGATATTGCGGTGAGAGCCTCTCGCGAACTTCGGAGATGTCTCCTTGCTTTTCGCCTTGTAGGAACTGCCCCACAATGGTTCTGGATGGTGACGGCGGAATACGTGATCACCCAGGGGCCTTCCTGTCGATTGAAACACACTCGTGCCGTGGACCGGTTATCGATTGGTGTGGCGGCGGGGCGGGCGTCGACTACCGATTCCGTGGGCTTGGTCTCTCTACGCTTGCGATCCTGTTACTCTATACGCTAGGGTGGATCAGTCGGAGCTGAGTCACGCGGAATCGTAAAGGACTTCAAAATGGATCGGGATGCCGTGCTGTCCCTCTGGGAAGCCCACAAGGAGGAGCGCTGGCCTCAAGTAAAAAGCCAGCACGAGGGGCCCCTGATGACACTGGATACTGTGATCAGCGGATGCGTCGTGTATTTCCTCGATAGCCCTGAGGGGCTCGATGCCCAGCGGCTCGCCATCGTCGAAGATTGTGTCGCCGACCTGGATACGCTAACGGACGAGCTCGAAGAAGGCTGTCAGCCTTACTTTCAACGGCTCCGGCATCTCGGAACCCTCCTCATCACCACCCATCACACCATCTAGCTAGCCTCTTCGTATGGAATTGAGTGGGGACGGATCGGTTCGCTCCATCAGTTCTTGGCCTTTACGGAGCTTCGACAATATCATTCTTCATTGGTCCAAGAAGACCCATGAGCTCTCCCTTTTCTTGTGCCAGTACTATGAACATATCCTTCGCTTTCACCAGGTCCTCGACTAATGCCCAAAAGTCCTCATTGGAGATCTTCAACCCATTATGGATCGTCGACCTATCTCACCCGCTATAGATGCAGGGTCCACCTCTCGTCGTGCAGACTTGATCAACGAAGGAACCCTTGAGTTTCCGGATAACGAAAGTCGCGAACCATCCATTGATTCTGATATCGGCAGCCACATTGTCCACAAGCGGATCAACGACTGAAGAAATCGAGGAGTTTCTGCCAAGCCGGTCGTACCGAGACTTCCCTGCCGGCATCCGCTCCGCTCCCGCACAGCCAACCAAGACCACCATAACACTGAACCCTGCCACACATCCTCACAACACAGATTGCTTTGTTGTATGACTCCGCCTCCTTTGCGAATAAAC
>VBOM01000393.1 GCA_005877535.1 Nitrospirota bacterium
ATTTCTGGCGCGGGGCGAAGTCCGGGTCTCCCCTATCATTTTCCGGAAGCCCATGAATCCGTAGAGCCCTACAAAATCGGGCAACACCGCCACACCCCTGAGATCGAACAAGAACTCGGTGGGTTACTTCGACGCCTATCTCAACCATCGGGAACGGTTGCCGCACAGCCTATTGTGACATTCACCCCACACCTCGTACCGATGAACCGCGGCATCTTGAGCACTACCTACTGCCGGCTGAAGAGTCCGATGACACTGCCAGACTTGCGGACGATGTATCGAACCTTTTACAAAGGTGAGCGATTCGTCAGGATCCAGGAAGACATAATGCCGAATCCGCGCTACATCAAAGGCTCCAACTATTGCGACATCGGAGTCTATCTAGACGCCCGTGCAGGATCAGTCATTACGGTAGCCGCGCTGGATAATCTTGTGAAAGGTGCCGCAGGTCAGGCCATTCAGGCCATGAACCTTATGCTGGGCCTCCCCGAAGAGACGGGCTTGACCGCTCCCGCTGCCTATCCCTAATCCAGATTTAGCAGGACAGCTCTTCACGAATATGGCCAAGAGATCACTAACCGCATCTCCACGCCGTGGGATTACCGCACCTCAGGGGTTCCGCGCAGCCGGCATCCATTGCGGCATTAAGAAACCAGGTCTGCTCGACCTCGCGCTCGTCGTCTCAGAACAGAGCGGTCCCATCGCTGGTGTTTTCACACGCAACCAGGTGGTCGCAGCACCAGTCACCGTCGATCGCCTGCACTTGCGGCAGGGAATCGGACGGGCCATTCTCGTCAACAGTGGTAACGCGAACGCCTGTACCGGCGCCAAAGGATTGGCTGCCGCAAAAAAAACCGCCACGGTGCTTGCACGACACTTGAGTATCCCCTCACACCATGTTTTCATCGGGTCCACCGGCGTGATCGGTCGTGCGTTACCGGTCAATCGAATCGTCAAGGGCATACCGCAGCTGCTTATTCAGCTCAGCGACCGTGGAGGCCTGGATGCCGCTCGGGCGATCATGACAACCGATCTGCGCCCGAAATCCATCGTCCTGCAGGACAGCATCGGCAGTCGCTTGATTACCATTGGCGGGATGGCCAAGGGCTCTGGAATGATCCATCCCAACATGGCCACGATGCTGGCCTATTTCACCACAGACACCTCGATTACGAGGGGCGCCCTCCAACGTGCACTCAGCCTGGCGATCAACGAGTCATTTAATTGCATCTCGGTTGATGGAGACACGAGCACCAACGATACCGTCCTGTGCTTGGCGAACGGCATGGCTGAAAACCGCACGATCAAAGAAGGTACGGTTGCCTTCCGTCGGTTCCTGCTGCTCCTAACAGAAGCCTGCCGGGCACTCGCGCTGGCCATATGTCGCGACGGGGAGGGCGTCACCAAGGTGGTGAACATCGAGGTGACCTCGCAAGGGTCTTTCGCCAGAAAGAATTTACGATTGCCGTGGGGCTGGGGCAAGGTCGTCACCGGGCCCAGATGTGGACAACCGATCTGTCGTTTGACTATGTCCGCATTAACGCAAGCTATCGATCCTAGGGCATGTAGTTCCGTGACGGGTCAGTTTGATTTTCCGAGGTGAAAGGCGCAAAATAGTCACCCAATCTATGAAGGACCAATGTGCACTGTGATCCCCTATCGCCTTTGCCGATCCAACCAGAGGGAATTATTGAGGAACAGAAGTGCGCCCTCCCGGTATCCTTCGCTATTAAGACGTTGTTGATCTCTGCAGCGGTAGCCACCATCGACATCATATCTTGGGTCTAATATCAACGAGAAGGAGACTGAGATGAAACGACTGGCAGCCCTTTCGGCCATGCTGATCCTGGGATCCCCCACGTTCGCTCTGGCAGCGGAACATAGCGCGGGTTATCGGGGGATCGGAATGCTCTACTTCACCTTCATGGCCGCGATCTTGATCTATGGCGTCTACGATAGCTTCGGCAAGAAGGCGATGTACGTGGCGGCGCCGATCATTGTGGTCGGGCTCTATCTGCTGTTACCCGAGAGCTAAATACTGACGACAGGACGCGGTGAAAGAGAAGGACTGGCGGGCGTAGGACTGCCAGTCCTTCTCTTTGAGTTTCCGTGAGAGATAGTTCTTCGTGAAGTGCTGGAAGTCTTAGCTGGCGAGGGCATTCTGTTCGTACGTGAGTCCGCGCATGAGCTTCAACTTGATTTTCGCCTGTCGGGCCAGTTTTTTGAATTACGTATAGTTAAGAAGGAATTTCGCCCGAGCGATGTGGATTTCGTTCAGTTTGATCCCAACGTTCCGAGCGTGTTCGTACAGTTCAGACGCGCGCTGGAGAGACCCATGAACATGGCTTTGAGATTCGCCGTGCGTTTGCTCTCGAAGGCCAGATTTATCGAGCCCTGCCTGACGATGAAATTTATCTGACGAAACCGGGCAGCATTGCACACAGATTGATTCGATCGGCAAACCCTCCCTTCTATCCCCCGCAAGTGAAGAAGTGGCAAACCGTATTTCATGCCGACATCGTCAGGAGTAAGGCGGACCATGATGCGGTGGTGAGGTAGAGGAACCGCCAACTGGGTTGCGCGAGTGACTGGAAGGCTGTGGAAAAACTCGTTTGACACACGAGAGCGGCGACGGTCCGCACTCATGGTACAACCGGAGAATACTCACGTAGGATAGCCACCCGAGACAGGCGGGGCCGGCAAGATGAGGGAGGGCTGGAGGTCCGAAGTTCTGGGTTTTCGGAATTTTGAACCCAGAACTTCAAATCCCGCCTTTCTCGCATGTCTCGCGCTTTATGCTCCACGGTCTATGGTACTGGTCTACTTTATTTTATCAGCAACCTGTTAGGGTGGGAGAAGCGCGCACCTACCGAGGACAGCTAGGTACGGCGGAGACCTTGGCGGGACTTTAGGCTTCCCAGTCAAGCTGGGCTTGCACACCATCCCGACGCTCGATCCCCTGATGAACCATATTCCCTCGGGGCGTTAAGCTCCTCCCACAGGGCTACGATATTCTTCCACTATAGTTCAGTCAAGTATTGCGCACTATGCGTGACCGCTGCCTTCTGCCTCTTCGCATTCGTCGATGAGCTGCTCGAGTTCATCGAGTTCAGCTGGTCGGACGTTCTGAAACGAGACACCGAATGTGCCCTCTTCGACCCACTGCACGCGCGCGGCTTCAATCGAGAGCGGTTCCTCCACGCCAGGAATGATCAGGCGCACACGGATCACCTTGCCGGGGTAGACTTCGATGTCACAATCGAACCTGGCGCCACCGACTGAGAGGTCGAGGGTGACCGCTTCAATCTCATGTGAGTTTCCCGACAGAAATCCCTGCACCTCTGCCGCAACCCTGCGATGTTTTCGTCGATCAATGTTACTCACAAGGTTTCTGTCTCGCGTCCGATTCAGGGGCAATGCTAAAGGGCTGGATCCCCTGCATAGCAGGATCCCCCATGTAGGGATAGAGACCTTCGTTACCGGAGCTTGAGGATCTTGCCGTCGAGTTTGGTGTCCGTCACAAATTTCTCGAAATTCTTGTTATACAGTTCGTTGAGCAGCTCCTGGGCATCTTCAGGGTCGAACCAGAAGACCTGGTTGGTCCCGGCACTGGTGAGGGTCTCACGAACTTGACTGTCGTCAGCGTGATTCTT
>VBOM01000394.1 GCA_005877535.1 Nitrospirota bacterium
TTGCCCTGCGTACTATCACAGCAGCGTGTCGTATAAAACCGAATTTTTCCGCAAACTGCTAGTGACCGCGATGAAGTGTAGCGGAGTAGAAGAGGGAGGTCTAGGTTGAAAAGTCTGTTCACCGCGAACAGGTCTGCGCGTGCCTCGACGGCGTTTCCTCGATGCCCCAGCCATAGCAGGAAGATGATCTGCCGTGCTGTGACCGGTAGTTGTTCTCTCCTTTTATGCCATATGCAGTCAGCTCTACGCTTTTATCCTTGCCGCGTGCGCTCGTGCTGCGCTCGTCTTGCTCTGTTTAAGAATAGTCTGGTAGTGTCATTGCTGGTATTGCCACGAAGTCAACCCCTGAGGAGAGGAAGCCTACCATGGAAGAGGTCGATGCAGCTCCAGAAGTTGCCGCTAAAGTCATCGAAGATCTCACGGCGTTGGAGGTGGATCAGGATAAATGCGAGCGTCTCTATAAGGCCGCGCTGGTTCTATCCAATTCTGGTGTGACCTATCGTATGTTAGCCAAGGTGCTCGGTACTGGGAAGGTAGATCTCGTCCACTACGGCTGTAACTTGGATGCGGATGGCAAACCGACGACGAAGCGGAAGATCAGGCGTATCCTTGAGCAGGCTCCGGAACGGTTTGACAAAGAGCTTGAAGCTATCAAGAAGGGTGTGACGGACGATGGTGAAATCGTGCAGGGCGCATGGGTGCACGATATGACCGGTTTCCCGGACGTGACGGCACAGGGCAGGAGTTTGGACGAGTGGTCGCGGACCATGACCGCGGAGGTTCGGAAGAAGTCGAACTAGCAAACGCGAGGCTGACTGTGCTGACTGCGTATCACTCAAAAGCTCATGGCTCTGGGTCGCGGTGATGGCGACGTTGTGCGCTGATGACAACCTCAATCGGCGGTGCGCGTCCCGAAGCGACCGATCCACCTCTTTCGGTGGCACCAAGCAATAATGGCGGCGAGGGTAGGGCCGAGTCGGCGGGCAATGTGACTCACGCACATTGTGGCGTGACAGTTTCTGGTCGCGCTCATACAACGGACCAGCGAGGACACTTCACGAAAGAGGTGGAAATTTCTCCCAAGAAAGATGACGTCGCCCTGTTGGCCGTCATCTCTCTTGGGTACGACTTTCCGCGAACGCTCGCGGCCAGCTAAGCCGGAACCTAACGGACCGCTATTCCGGGAGCGAGGATGAGACTGACAGGAAGCTTTTCCGCTACGGTATAGGGACTCGCCTTATTCTCCTTCACCCACCGCTTCTCAGCCACAGATTCAAAAGGCGGAGCCAGTTCCCCTTGAAGAGACCACAGATCAAAAGGTGTCTCGTCAATGGAAATCTCCCAATCATACCCCCTGTCCTTTACGAAGGGAGCAATGACTTGATCAAGTGTCCTGATCCACCATTCTCTGATGACCGGGGTAGGTATCGTCCTGGCAATTTGGTCGATCTTGAACCGGACAAATTTGTTATGCGGCTCGCCACCGACAAAGCAGGAGTCCTTGGCTACCTCCTCAAAAATGAACACCACATAGAACTTAGGGATCGGGATGCTCGCATACACCTCCGTTACCCGCTTGGCCAGAGTCTTTTTGTCTTCAGCAGTGAACGCTCCGACAGGATGATAAACTTTCCATAGAGGCATATCTCATCCCTCCTTATTGGTTGAGCATGATTGGTGTTGGGTTTGCCGGGAGACCCACAGTCTCCTCGATCTCCAAAAATTTCATGTCGATTCTTCAGCGGCTAATGATCCATCTGTGAGTCCTCCTCTTCTTTTTTACCAGAACACCGAGTTGCTATTTGTCATGCCGCTTGTCAGGCGAAGAGCCAGATGAGTTGAACAATTTGGCATGAACTTTCTCGACATGCGTCCAACCTTTCCAACGATCTCGTGGTCGAACATGAGACGAACATAATCGCGCCTGGGTGACTCAGCAACGATCGTGCTTCTATGGACTCAGCAGCTTGTGCCATGACACGGTTCTCCACCAGAGCCAGCCGTCAATGTGAAGAGACCCTTAGCGGTGCTCAACGCGAGGGAATCTCTTAGTGCCCGGGTAGTGCTGCTGCCCCCATACGATAATCGCTTCCAATACCGGTTCTAGTCCCTTTCCCTTCTTTGTCAGGATGTACTCGTAACGTGCGGGGTTTTTCTGGTAAGTCCGTTTGGTAATAAGGCCAGCTGCCTCCAATCTTTTCAGTCTGTCCGCAAGAATGTTTGAGGCCATTTGTTCCGGAGAGGACATGAATTCCTGATAGCGTCTTTTGCCCAATACGAGATCTCGAATAACCAAAAGTGTCCACTTATCCCCCAGGATATCCAGGACATTGGTGATCGGGCAGGCGGATCGTTCAAACTTCAT
>VBOM01000395.1 GCA_005877535.1 Nitrospirota bacterium
TGACGAATCCCCCCGTACTCTCCCTATCTGTTGGAATCGGATGCAGTAGGGCGATGACTTTTTCTAAGTGCGTGAGCCGTGCGGTGTAGAGATCGGTGACGCCGTCGATGACCTCGGCTGGGTCGGCCATGCCTGAGCATTCCAGGATAATCACATCTGACTTATAGTCCCGCACCAGCTGGGCGATCCCCCATGACAGATCCTCCTTGGTGTCGCAGCAGACACAGCCGCCGGCGAGGTTCAATACTTGTTCGGCGATGGTGCCCGCGCGGGGGCCGTCGATGCTCACCTCGCCGGCTTCGTTCATCAACACGCCGGCCCGCTTGCCCTGACTCTTCCAATATTCAAGCAGCCGCATCAGGAGCGTGGTTTTCCCTGCGCCAAGGGAGCCGCAGAGGACGTAAAAGGGGATCGGGGTCTCGGTCATTGTCTTAACCCGAATCGTCGATCCTGACTCAAGCGAGACGGGCGAGACTGGCGGGAAAAGCGCGACAGGCCCGACACGAAGTTCGAAGTTCTGGGTTCGAAGTTCCGAAAACCCCGGACATCGGATCTCGAACAGTCGTCCGTCTCACACGTCACGCGAGTCTCGCTTCTCGCGCATGTCGCGCGGCACTCCGCATAGCTCAGTGGTGCACATGTAAGAGCCCCTCATCCTGGTGCTGCTTTGCCAACGTGGTGAGATCGCAGTGGATCTCGCCTGGGTGGCAACAGGTGGTTTCCATCTGAATCGTCATATGCTTGATGCCGAAATCTGCGCTGACCCTGGCGCGGATGGCATGCAGAAGGTCATTGGTCAGGGCCGAGTCATCTCCATCGACGAGTATATGACAGGTCATCATAATCAACCGAGGTTCGACCGCCCAGATATGGAGGTCGTGGACGTTTTTCACGCCGGGGATCGCCTCGATGGTCGCCGCCACGTGAGAGGCGCTGATTTTCGGCGGGGTCGATTCCAGCAAGACCTCCAGCGACTCCTTAAACAGAGGCCAAGCCCCTTTCGCTATTGCCACGACGACCAGCAAGCTGATTAGCGGATCGAGAATGGTCCATCCGGTGAATAGTATGACTCCGCCGCTGATCACAACGCCTAGTGACGCCCAGGCATCACCCAGCATGTGCCAAAAGGCGCTGCGAATATTGAGATCATCCTTGGCTCCGTGCTGCAACAGGAGCGCGATACTCAAATTGGCTGCAAAACTCAGGGCGGCGATCGCCATGATCCAGCCGCCGTCCACCGGTATGGGATGCAGCAGCCGCTTGAGTCCAATGATTGTGATGCCGAGAGCCGTGAGCAACAGGACGAACGAATTCAAGAACGCCGCAATGATGCCGGCTCGGTGATACCCAAATGTTCTGGCTTCTGTAGCAGGCCTGGCCGTGAGGAGATGGGCATAGAGGGCAAGAAATAGCGCGCCCTGATCGACGAGGTTATGGCCCGCATCGCTCATGAGTCCTGCGGATGACTGCAACTGCTTACGGTCTCGACAAAGAATCAAACGCTGAGGCTGCCTCGATGGCTCGACGAGTGGAGTAGCCGAACCCTGAGATGAGATCGGCCACAGTCAGGCCCGGTTTCAGAGAGTGCCTCAACTGCCTCGGCGGGCTTCTGGCTCCGATTCCCTTCCCGACTGTCAAGTTGATCCAGATACTCTGTAATGTCGTTCGCCTGCAGCTGTTGACGCTAGTCTTGGGCTGACGCGGAACCTGAGAAGAGACCCCAGAAGAGGATGGCGACGGAGAACATTGCCAATAAGGTTACGGCCTTCTTCCCCAGTCCGATCATCATGGTTTTTTGGGGGGTAATCGTTCGGTGAGCACGGGATATTTCGCCTTCCCCACACCAAAGTTTCCGCTGGAGGGGTCGGCTGCCACGACGCGGAGCGTGATGCCGTCAGGCGCGTCGTTGGAAAGCGGCACGAAGAACGGTGCTTCAAAGCTGGATCGGTCGTTATTGTAAAACAACTGGAGTCGTTCGAGAACCCGCTCTCCAATCATCAGCTCACCGTAGATGTGAATCTTCCGGGAGTCCCAGTCCCCGTGCGGACGAACCAGCGCTCCGGACAATGTTCGGACTACTGCGCGCAGGATCACATCGTCTTTCGCGATCAACGGTTCACCTGATTGTGGATATTCGATCTGGACGATGTACCCGTAGAGATGAAGGACAATCCCGTCGTTAGTCATGTCCTGCCCGGGAACGAGCCATACGGTCGTCGAAGCGCGCTGGGACGACGCGGGGTAGGCGAGTGGACCTTCGGCAGTCACTTCAACCAGCGTGGGATGGAGCAAGTCGAATGTCGCGGTAAACGTTGCGGCCGGCCGGGAGCTGTAGTGCGGCTCCTCCATGAGACGCGGCGTCCGCATGATTTGATTCTGGTCGCCGGCTTCGCCCTGCTGAATGCCGGTGGCAAGGATCTGTTTGGTGCCTACGTCGGTGATCGTGACGCGGGCGCTCCCGACCTCTCGACCGAGGACCATCGCGCCATGGCCCACGACTCGGACTAAGATGGTCGTCGGTTGTGGATCGTTCAGACGGAGGTCGGAAAAAGGTTCGCCTTCAGCCGGGATCGCGAGGCAGGGGAGGGGAGTCAGAACAGTACAGCAGAGAAGCAATAGCCGGGCTGTGGCAATCGCCAGGCTCATTTCACCTTGGTGCCAGGGTCAACTTCTTCGAGGATGGTGGCAAGGCCGAGGACTTCGCTGTCCCCCGCGGCCAGGACCATGCCTTGCGATTCGATGCCCATGAGCTTCGCAGGCTTGAGGTTGGCGACAATGATGATCGTCTTACCGACCAGCGCCTCCGGTTCGTATTTCTTGCCGATACCGGCGACGATCTGTCGTTGCTCCGTCCCTTCTCCAAGACTGACCTGTAGCTTGAGCAACTTCTCCGACTTTGGGACACGTTCGGCTGTGAGGACTTTCGCGGTCTTGAGCTGAATCTTCATGAACTCGTCAATGGTGATCTGCGCCGGTACGGCTGGCGCCGGAGCTGCTGTCGTAGGAGTCGGTACCTGTGGTGTGGCAATGGTTGGCGTCGGCATCGCTGTCGTTGGTTGCGGGGGAGTCGGTGTGTCACTCACAGGTTTGGCTCCTTGTGGTGTTTGTATTGTATTCTTGGATAGGGTTACGCTGACGTGTTCGCCGATGGTTACTGAGTCAGCGGTGTGAACAATTCTCGGGAAAAGAGCATTGCCCTTTAGAATTTTTGTTCCGCTTTGCAGTTCGCCCCACTTAATTTCTTGGCTCAAGAGTGGCGAGCCAAAAGGGATATTGACCCCTAACTGTTCAGCGATGTTTTTTGCAGTACTAGGCATGAAGGGGTAGATGTACAGGGATAAGATTCGGAGACATTCTGCTGCGTTGTATAAGACAGCATTGAGTTCCTTGCGTTTGTCTGGATCTTTCGCGAGTCTCCAGGGCTCATGCTCGTCGATAAATATGTCGACAGTCGTGACTCCGCTTGTGATGTAAAGGAGTAGATTGTTGAATTCAAAATCCTCGAAGGATCCGTCTAGAATCTTTCTGAGGAGAAGAAGCTGTTCCTTTGCGTAAAGGAGATGGCTGTATTTCTCACTTTCTCTCT
>VBOM01000396.1 GCA_005877535.1 Nitrospirota bacterium
CTGCCCCGCTTGAGCGACTAAAAATTCTACGAGCAACTTGGCGCTGTCGAGGTGCTTGGTCGACTTGACGACGCCGACGCCGGCAACGTTCATGATTGCCCCCATGCCGCCCTCTTGCTGGTCCGGCATCAATACCGCGATCGGCGCGTCGGGCTGCGTGATCAGGTACCGATAGACATAATAGTGATTCACGATGCCCAGCGCGACTTGCCCTTTGGCGACGGCATCCACGATCTGCGAGCTCTTCTGATAGACCTGGGCGTCTGCATTGGCTTTGAGGCCTTGCAGGAATTGCTTGGTCTTCTCGTCTCCATGCGTTGCGCGAATGACCGATACGCCTGCTTGCAGATACTCGCTGCCGGAATTCGGAATCGCAATCTTATCTTTCCATTTTGGATCGGCGAGGTCGAAGAGCGACTTCACTTGGTCCGGCTGCACCATCGTGCGGTTGTACACCACGATCCAGAATCGTCCGGAGAGCCCCACCCAGGCATTGTCCGGTGCTCGAAACTGCGCCGGAATGGCTCGTTCAATCTCTCGCATATTCAATGGGTGGAGGAGGCCGGCCGCTCGGGCGAGTTCCAAAGTGCCGGCGTCGTTGGTAATCAGGAGATCCGCCGACGTGCGATCGCCTTCAGCCTTGAGTCGATTGACCAATTCTGTCGAGCCGGACGACAACAGCTCGATTTGAATGCCGGTGTTTGTGGTAAAGGCGTCGAGCACCGGCTTGATGAGCCGTTCCCCGCGGCCGGAATAGATCGTGAGTTTATCGGCGGCCGGGACGGAAGGCACGAAGATCCCTCCAATGAGTCCCGCGGCGAATAGCATAAGGAGACCTGAGAGAAGCGTTCGACGCAATGTCGGCAGGGAGCATAAGAATGGCATGAGGCGGTCCTTATGAAATTGAAATTGATAAGCTGTCTCAAAATGATACTAAAAAAAACGTGGTTCGTCAATGGCGGCAGCGAGAACAGAGGCCGTAGAGCTCAAGTCGGTGAGTTTTAATGGTAAATCCGTTCCGGATGGCTACTTCTTCCTGGAGTCGCTCAATTTCCTCGTTTTCAAACTCCACGATCTGATCGCAGCCGGTGCAGATAAGGTGATCGTGGTGGCCCTTGTGCGAAACGTTGTCATACTTCGTCTGAGAGCCGAAGTGCCGGGCTTGTGCGAGGCCGGCATCGCAGAACAGATTGAGCGTCCGGTAGATTGTCGCGAGTCCAAGATGAGGATCGGACTTAGCCAGCTGGTGATACATGGCCTCCGCGGTAATGTGCTCTTGTCGGAGGAAGGCGTTCAGGATCAATTCACGTTGGCGTGTGAGCTTGAGCTGATGCTTGCCCAGGTGCTCCTTCAGGGCCTCCATTTCCTGCACATGCTTACTTGCCATGATGGGCCTCCGATAGTGGTCTTATTAAAGACGAAACTGCCCACCTGGTCAAGAGGCGTCGCGCGTGAGCGGCACAGAGTGAAGGAATTGACGGAGATTCCAGGCGCTGCCTATAGTGTGCCCTTCGCTAAAAGGCGGAACGATGGAAGGACTACCGGCATGCGGAAACCCAATCAGATTACGGTCGACCGGGCCCTCCTGCTCTACGTCCTGCATCTGGCGCAGCCCCACGGGCTGCTCAGCGATGTGAAGCTGCAGCAACTGTGCTTTCTGTGCGAGTTGCAGATGTTCGGCAAAGGCTTTAAAGGCTTTCACTTTGAATTCTTTCGGTTTGCTTATGGGGCCTTCAGCAAGGATCTCGATAACGACCTGATGTCGTTGCGCCGGAAAGAACGGGTGGAAAACTTCACCCCGTCTGACCAGGCACGGGAAGAGGTCATTCCGTTGCTGGAGAAAGGCATGGAGGGGATTGAGACGAACGAGAAGGTCGCGGAGACTCTGAAGGCGGTGGTGACGGTGTATGGCCCGCAGGACAGCGGGACGATCACCCAGTCGATCGAGTCAGTTGAATTGAGTACCCCGCAGCAACCGGAATTCAAGATTCCAATCCGCGATATTGTCTTCCACACGACACTCTTGGTGCCGTCTCGCATCGAGGTGCAGGCTGAGTTCACGTTGTCCACCACGATTCTGGCTAGGCTCAATCAGGCGATGGGATACTGACACAGGCCAGAGGCCTGAGAGTCCTGAGTTATGAGTTATGAGTTATGAATTCTGAGTTGTAGCCATGACTCTCGATTCGTTACTCAGAACTCAGAACAACCCCCCTAGAGTTTGTAGAGTTCGCTATATTTCCGCTCCACATAGGACAAGAACGGTTCAGGGTCGAGGCTCTTTCCGGTCACGCGTCGGGCAAGATGGTCTGGAGTGAACATTCGGCCCCAACGATGGATCTTCTGTCCGAGCCAACGCTGCAGCACCATCAGTTGTCCTGCCGCGATTTCATCCTCCAGATGCGGGATCTCCAGTTTGGCCTGTTCATAGAATTGAACGGAGTACAGATTTCCGAGCGTGTACGTCGGGAAATAGCCGAAGGCGCCGAATGACCAGT
>VBOM01000397.1 GCA_005877535.1 Nitrospirota bacterium
AAGTCTTTGCGATGACCGGCTCGCAAGTAGTTGACCTTATGGGGGGGGGAAACTACGTGGTTGGGGAATCAGGACGCGCCCCTAGGTAGTCAGTTCAAAAATCCGAATTCAAACCACGCACTATCGTGCGATATCTTGACAAAGGATACCCCCACTGCTAGCTTCGATATAGTTCAATAACATTGGAGGGTTAGGTGGCGTCAACCATTTTTGTCGTCGACAGTAGCCCCGCCGTCCTCCGGCTGGTCGAGCAAATCTCGAAACCGGAAGGATGTGATGTCGTGGGATTCCAGGATGGCCCCGCAGCCTTGGAAGCGGCACGCCGGATGAGCCCGAATCTCATCATCGCAGATTATCATTTGGAGAACATGACTTTTTCGGGGTTCTGTAAAGAAGTCCACAAGCTGGATAACCTGGCAGAAACCTATATTGTCTCCCTGACCAGCCCTTCGGATCGTGTGGATGAAACCCACTTGCGTTCGCTGGGGGTGAAGGCTTTTCTCAACAAACCATTTCAATCAGAGAAGCTCATCGAGGTGATCAAGGATCTAGAAGCACAGCAGGCAGCTAGTGCGAACGGAACGAAGAAGAAATCTCGCTCCTGGCCTCCGGTCTCGACCGCGACTGACTCCGATGATGGTGATGACTTCAACGATGAGAGCCTGACCGAGGAAGAAGAAGAAGAAGAACAGGCGATCGCACCCCACCCCCAACCGAAGGACTCCCCCGTGACCACCACAGCAGCGCGGGCCTCGACATCTGAACCAGAAGAAGCGATGAAGGGCCTCTTCGGTCAACTCCTTCGTTCCATGTCAGAACGGACGGAAAAAAAGATTGCCGACCTGCTCCCCCAGATGGTGGGGAAAGAGCTTGGAACCCTCGTGGCCAAAGCCGTGGAAACAGAGGTAGGCACACATATAGGTGTGTCCCTGTCGGAAGAGCGGCTGACTCAGGTAGTTGAACCGTTGATCATGACGGCACTCCCGAAAATCCTCTCACGGGAAATGTCCCTCCTCGAACCCATCATTCGACAGAGCGTTTTCGAAACCGCGAGCCCCCTGATCAAAGAGCGCATCGATCAATTCGTCCGCGAAGAAATCACTGCCGTTCGCACCGCACTGTCCGATATGGTTCGTGAAGAACTGGGATCGCTTGAGGGACTCGTCAAGGAAGAGATCCACCAGGCTGCCGCCAAGCAGACCGCTGGACTGGCAGAAGCACTCGTCCGTGTGATGGCCCGAGAGCAGGTTGAACAGGCTGTTCTGCGTCTCGTACCAGATCTGACCGAAAAGCAGATCAAAGCAGAACTCACACGCCTCACACAAGCCGCGTAGCACTCTTACCTCGGCTACGTCTTACCCTTTCTTGCTCTTTTTACCCTTACTCCGTCCGGCCTTCACCAGTGCCTTCTTCCGCGCGACATTCTTTCGATGCTTCTTCCTCGTCTTGCGGTCTTTTTCACGCCCTGTGCCCATAGTCTCTCCAAATTGTAATAAGTGGGAGAGGAACGGACCCCTCGCCCCTGCCTTGTGGGAGTCTGTATAACACATGGCTCCACTCCCCTCAAGCTATGTGTGTCCCCACCTCGCCTTGAGAGGCTAACACCCGCATGTTAAGATGCGCCGCTTATTCGCGCGAGACTCGCGAGAATTGCGAGAAAAGCGGGACAGGTCGGAAGTTTCATCTTTGCGAGTCGCGCCTGTCGCGCACGTCTTGCTTATCTCGCTCATGATTCCCGAACAACGGATGAAGGCTGAATGAGCACACCCCAACTCGACAAAACCTACGATCCCAAGGCGGTCGAATCACGCTGGTCTCAGGTCTGGAACCAGCAAGGCTACTTCCACGCTTCGCCGACCCATCCAGGCCAACCGTACTGCATCGTAATCCCCCCACCCAATGTCACAGGCTCACTCCATGTCGGCCATGCGCTGAATCATTCGCTACAAGACATCCTGATACGCTGGCGACGCATGCAGGGCCGCAACGTTCTCTGGCTGCCCGGCACCGATCATGCCGGGATTGCCACGCAGAACGTCGTGGAAAAACAGCTCATGGCTGAAGGCTCTTCTCGGGAGTCCCTTGGACGCGAACGCTTCATCGAACGCGTCTGGCAATGGAAAACGACCTTTGGAAACACGATCGTCAGCCAACAGAAACAACTTGGAGAATCCTGCGACTGGGACCGTCTTCGATTCACGATGGACGAGGGACTTTCAAAAGCCGTCCTGGAAGTCTTCGTACGGCTCTACGAAGATGGACTGATTTATCGTGGAGAACGGCTGATCAATTGGTGTCCGCGCTGTTTGACGGCTCTGTCGGACATCGAAG
>VBOM01000398.1 GCA_005877535.1 Nitrospirota bacterium
GACATCGGATCGGCGGCCAGCCAAGAAAAAAGAAGGGTCGTCAGCACCGAAGGCGTTGGACGAAGGCAGCGACGAGTCTAAGTTCAAGCCACGGTTGCGCGAGGCCTACTTGCAGAAGGTTGTGCCTGCGCTCATGAAAGAGTTCGGCTACAAAAATATCATGCAGGTTCCAAAACTTGAGCGCATCGTGCTGAACGTGGGGATGGGGGAGGCCATTCAGAACGTGAAGCTGCTGGAGAGCGCCGCTGGAGAATTGGGCGCGATCACTGGACAGAGGCCTCTGATTACAAAGGCAAAAAAGGCCATCGCCTCTTTCAAGTTGCGCCAAGGGATGCCGATCGGCACAAAGGTAACATTGCGTAGTCGCAGGATGTGGGAGTTCTTCGATCGTCTCGTGACATTGTCGTTGCCACGGATTCGAGACTTCCGAGGTGTCTCGCCAAAGTCCTTCGATGGCCGCGGCAATTACACGCTTGGACTCAAAGAACAGCTCATCTTTCCCGAGGTTAAATACGACGAGGTTGCATCCATCCATGGTATGGATATCACGATTGTGACGACTGCCAGGACCAATGATGAGGGCCGGGCGTTGTTGAAGCATTTGGGAATGCCATTCCGGACATAATGTCAAGCGAAGGAGCTGCAGGTGTCGAGATTAGCGCTCAGAAATAAATCGGCCGTCAAGGCGAAGTTTCCGGTCAGAGACTATCACCGGTGTGAGATCTGCGGGCGTGTGCGAGGGTTCTTGCGCCGGTTTCGCATGTGCAGAATTTGCTTTCGGTTGCTGAGTCTGAAGGGTGAGATTCCGGGGGTTCGGAAGTCGAGTTGGTAGATTATCCGCTTTCCACGTCACGGGCCTGGTGATCCGCATATGGTCACACAAAGGACGTTGGTGAAAGGGTTGGTATGGTTACAGATCCCATTAGTGACCTATTAATACGATTGCAAAACGGATTTCGGCGACGTCACGATGTCGTAAGTGTTCCAGCCTCCCGTCTCAAGCGCGAGGTCCTTCGGATTCTCCAGAACGAAGGATATATTCAGGGTGTCCAGGCGGACGTCGCGGATGGACATGCTGTGCTGAAAGTCCAGTTACGGTATGTGGCAGAAGGACAACCCATGGTTACTGGTATGCAGCGAGTGAGCAAGCCAGGCCGCCGCGTGTATGTGGGGATCAAGGACATCCCGCGAGTCAAAAACGGCATTGGCGTGGCGATCTTGTCCACCTCGAAGGGGTTGATGACGGATCAGGATTCTCGCCGCGCTGGCCTGGGCGGAGAAGTTCTGTGCTCGGTGTGGTAGTCGGTGTTGGAATGACTGAAATTCCGTCTATCTAATGGGTAGAGCAAACCAGATTGTCATTGCAGCGGCGTGTTAGAGGAACGAGGCATCGATGTCACGCATAGGAAAGAAACCCATTCGGATTCCAGCAGGAGTGGATGTCAAAGTTGCCGGACCTATCGTATCCGTCAAGGGCCCGCTGGGGAAGCTCGATTGGTCGTTGTCCACAGGCCTTGGGGTCTCGATTGCGGATGGACAGCTCGTGGTGAGCCGCTCAAATGAGGACCGTCAAATCCGTGCAATGCACGGGTTGACTCGTGCAGAGCTGAGTAACCTTGTTCAGGGCGTGACGAAGGGCTACGAACGTAACTTAGAAATCACCGGGGTTGGATATAAGGTCGCTGTGCAGGGTCGGACGATGAGCTTCAATTTGGGCTATATCAACCCAGTCACCTTTCCGATTCCGGTTGGAATAGACGTGAAGGTGGACAAGCAAACGCTGATCAATGTGAAGGGGGCTGACAAGCGACTAGTAGGTCAGGTTGCGGCGAATTTGCGAGCCATCAAGCCTCCCGACGTCTATAAGCAAAAGGGCGTTCGCTATGTCGGGGAAGTGTTGCGTAAGAAAGCCGGAAAGACAGGGAAGTAGGGTGATTCATGAATACTGCAGATAAAGCGAAACAGTTAACCAGGCGGAGTCAGCGGGTGCGAAAGCGAGTCTTTGGAACGGCCGAGCGTCCACGTCTCAACGTGTTTCGCAGCCGTTCTCATATCTATGCCCAGATCGTTGACGATCTCAAAGGGGCAACGTTGGCTGCCGCGTCCTCACTGGATAAGTCTCTGCGCACATCGGTGAAATCCACTGGCAGTATCGATGGCGCAAAGGCTGTTGGAAAGTTGTTAGCCGAACGGGCTAAGGCTGCCAAGGTGCAGGCTGTGGTGTTCGATCGTGGTGGTCGGAAGTACCACGGACGCGTCAAAGCGTTGGCTGAGGCATCGCGTGAAGGCGGTCTACAGTTCTAGATCCAGCCGCGCTTCCGTCAAGGTACGGGAGTGAGGGGAACAAAGAGGAGAAATGCCAGGTGCGAGTTAATCCAGATGAACTAAGCCTAAAAGACAAGGTTGTCTTCATCAACAGGGTGGCGAAAGTCGTAAAGGGTGGAAAGCGGTTCAACTTCTGTGCGCTGGTTGTCGTTGGAGATGGACAGGGATGGG
>VBOM01000468.1 GCA_005877535.1 Nitrospirota bacterium
GATTTCACACGAGCTTAACGCCAGGCGGGCGTTCGATGAGTTCGACTTCATATCCGTCCGGGGCATCGATGAAAATGAATCGGCTGCCGGAGGATGTTTGCGTCGGGCCGTCCGTGACTTTGACTCCCTTCGCATTAAGCGACGCGATGGTTTCGTCAAGGCTCTCCACCTGAAATGCAAGATGGACAAGATCTTCCTGGACTTTCACTGGGCCGCTCGGAGGAAAACTGGTCAGCTCGATCAGTTCCTCGCTGTTGGGCACCTTGAGAAAAGCCAGGTGAGAGCCGCGCGGCGAGACCTTTCGCTCCAGGACCTCCAGCCCGAGGACATTCGTGTAGAACCGGATCGTTTGATCCAAGTCGCTGACGCGCATGCGCGTATGAAGAAGTTTTCGTACCTTTGTCACTTTACTCTGTCAAACAGAGAAGAATCGCCACACTAACAAGCCCATGATAAACCAAAATAAGAAGCCGACCATTCCAATGATGTAATCGCGGCGGTCAAGATTGCGAAATCCAAGGCATCTGAGTATTACCGAGCCAGTCCCATAACATAGACCCTCAACGACGACAGAATACGCGAGTTCTAGAGCCGCTTGCCCCATATTTCTCCTATTTACCCCTTGTCGGGCCACTGGTTTTGCGTAGCAGAATTTCGGCACTGCCTGGGATCAGGAAATTCGGCATGGGGCCGATCTCTCGGTAGCCCTGCTTCTTGTAAAAGTGCCGGGCTTGGTCGTTGAAGTCCGATACGCAGGCGAATAGGTTCTTCGCCCTCGAGAAGACAGCCGCTTCGACATGGGCGAGCAACAGTCTCCCAAGCCCCTTGCCTTTCGCCCAATCTGCCACTCCAAGCAATTCTAAATAGTCGCCGAGCAAGAATTTCTGACGGACGACCGCGATGCCGGCCACTCTGCCGTTCTGGTCCACGACGTAACTGTCACGTCCCTGTGGGAGCGGTGTGAAATAGTTGTGCCAGTCATTGGCTTGGTAGCCCAACCGTTTCCACGGATCGGAAGCGGCGAGCAACTCAATGACGGCTGCCCGATCCTCCGCCGTCATGAGACGAACGACCTGGTCTGTCATGGGACCGCCTGGCCATTACAGATTAAGAGATCACTCATGGTCATTGGGGTAAGGTTTCGCTCCGGCAAAAGATGTTGATGGAGATCTTGCACCACTTCGTACGTATGTCTGCCTTTCCCGTTGGCGTGCATCACGATAACGCTACCCTTCCGGACTAACTGCTTCAGTCGGTCTTCGATGCGCTTCGCCGTCAGCATTGGGTCGGGATCGCCGGACTCGACATTCCAGAGAATGAACTGGAGGCCGAGGGCACGGGCCACGTTGACGGTGTCGTCGTTGAACTCCCCATAGGGAGGGCGAAACAACGTCGCATCATGACCGTACTTGGTTTTGAGCAGACGGACTGGTCCGAGAATTTCTTGTTTCTGCTCGTCCGCTGAATGGAGCGGCAGATGGGCGTGGACCTCCCCATGGGTGCCGACTTCAAAGAACGGGATCTGGAGGAGGGCCTTTACTTGTTCATCGTGTTTCGTCATCCAAGTTCCTGACATGAAGAAGGTGGCGGGGATCTTCTGCTCAATCAAATAGTCGATCAGTGCCTGATCGTAGCCCGCTCCTCTCCGCACCGGGCAGAGGTCGAACGTCAACGCGACTCCAGGACAAGAAGACGCCCCTGATTTGATCACTTGCGCTTGTGTGAAGGGAGGCGTCGCCGAGCCAAGTAGCATCGTGAGTGCCAGACACAGTATCCCTGAAGAGTAGCGCGGTCGCATGGTGATGAGTATACCCGATCCAGCAGGTTGCGGAAAAACTATCGTGGCATGCCAGACTCTCGATGTCCTAAGCGTCTTGGACAAGGAAACAATAACCCGCAGGATGCTCAAAAAGGCCAAACTTCTCACCCGCCCAACCCTGGCGGTTATTTCACCCACCCGCCCTGCGTCTGCCAAGACAGACTCTTCACCCTGGGACGCGCCTTTTCCCAAGCAAGGCCGCAGCGAGTGACTAAAGATGATCCTTCCGAGCTTGCTCGTGTACGTTGTCCTTTGATGATCCGGATGAGTCCCCCACTGCGCGCAACGTTCTCACCCTCCCACCCACTGGCACGCCGAGACGTGCCATAAGCCCGGGCGAGGGTCTTCCGATTTTCCCCACTTCGCCACCAGGGGAACGGCCAGACTGTCCTTCACTGCGCGCATCGGACGAGCACAGTTTTATCGTGCGCGTTCTGCGAGCAAGAAGGACCGCCCTCCTGTTGTTCCTCTCCGTCCTTCTCCATGAATTGGGACATTCCTATGTGGCGCTGCGCTACCAGATCCCTATCAGGCAGATTACGTTGTTCATCTTCGGGGGAGTGGCGCACATGGGAAAGGAACCACCCAGTCCGCGGGCCGAGTTTTTGATCGCGATCGCAGGACCGCTCGTGAGTTTGATTCTGGGGGCCGGTTGTCTCGGCGGAGCCATGGCCATGGAATCATTGTTCGCGCGATCCGGGCTTCGAGGGCTCATCGTCCTCGGAAGCTTGCTTGGCATGGTGAATGTACAGCTCGGACTATTCAACCTGATCCCGGGGTTCCCGTTAGATGGCGGACGTGTCTTACGGGCTGGACTGTGGGCC
>VBOM01000102.1 GCA_005877535.1 Nitrospirota bacterium
AAACGAGATGGACGACGTGCGAGCCGTGCTGGAATTTGCCAATGTGGAGCTCTTGGAAATGCGGATGCTCGACGAACAGCTCGATACGGCGTTGGACGAAGGATATGCAACGCTCGTTCGAAAGCCGCGCCTGCTGCCGCTCCCCGGTTTGCACGACAAGCACACCACGCATATCGCGCAGCTGCAAGTCGACGGCGCGCTCCTCTTTGAGCGGGTGACGAACACCTTGAAACTCTTAGGCGACCAGTACCTGGCGCGGGTCTATCGTCTTGCTTCCCAACGTTTCCACCTGGAAGCCTGGGATGCAAGCATTCTCCGCAAGTTGGAGACGTTAGAAAGTATCTATAGCAAGATGTCAAACCGTGCGACTACCCGCCGCATGGAAGTGCTCGAATGGATCATCATCGTCTTGATCGCTGTATCCATCGCGGTGTCGTTCTTCCCAATGGGCGGGCACTGAAGAACGTCGACGGTTTCTCTCTTCTCCAAAAGGTCATGTGTTCAGAGGGTGGCACTGTACTTATTTGCTAACTCGTAAACCTGTTGGATACCCCACTAGAGAACCTTGGCACCAAGGTGACATAATCGAGACGAAGGATTCGGAAGTAATTGAAGAATTTGGTGGGCCTGGTAGGGGTCGAACCGACGGCCCGCTGATTAAGAGCCGGATCAGGGCTATTTTTACAAGGGTTTGATCAGTCAACGGTTTCCCCGTTCTTTCAAGAATTCAGGCGCTTGTGACTTGTCTAAAGATTCTATGGAGTCCATGATTTCTGTGATTTCTACCCCCTCTATCACAAATTATCACAGCGAAGGCCCGTCGATTTTCAATCCGATTCATCGGGGGCGATCCTCAAGTCGCACCGGGCTCCGTTTTCTGGTTTTGGGTCGGATGACCTGTCCCCTATAAATAAGCGGGGCCAGAACCTTATGTCAGGATCTGGCCGAAAAGAGGGCACCATGCCACGCCTTCGTCACAGCGTGAACAGATCATCGCCAAGCTACGTGAAGCCGAGATCGCCCTAGCAAGAGCCAGCCAGTCCAACCGCCTGTTCGCAAGCCCTGCTAGATAGGCGTGTGAGAAGCGGTTTAGAAAAGACAACTCTGAGGCGAACGAAACCGCTGTTCACGAATCAGATGGTTAAGGGATAGGGGTTTGCATACGCCCTGGCGAGTTCTATCTCATTGTATTTTGCGTGAGGAGATTGGTTTTCCCAATCCCCTCGAAGCGGAATAGATAGCGGGTCAGAGCCAAATCGAAGTTTCCGTATCGAATGATAATTTCCTGGTTTGAGCAAGACAGCCTGTATCAATTCTGTGGGTCTCCGGCACTTCCATCATCTAACCTATGATATCCGTTCAGATTATACGTGATCAGTATACAGAACATCGACATTTGAACGGTTGTGCTGTAGCATTTGCCCGAACCTAATTTGTGGTTGTGCCATGAGATAGTATGTCCAAACTGATTCACCCCACGTCCCTCCGCCTGTTTTTTCTACCGTGGATTGTAACCTGGGTCCTCATTACCCCCGTTTTTCATATCCATAGCTTAGACGTTCAGGAGGACCGCGTCTTTTCTGATATTTTCCTCGTACACACAGTGTTTTCTTCTGACCTCGCAGGTGAATCCTCTCCTCAGTCCACCGTTCATCAGGCTGGAACGCAAAAAACAGGATGAGTTTTCGACCCATTTCTCGTATTACCCTGAGGAAACGATCAGTCTTTTCAGTGAAGATGATTTGAAGCAGTGGAAGAGAATTAAGCCTGTTTACCAAGCTCGTTCCTTCCCGCCGAATAATTTCCTGCTAACAGCTGGGCCAGTTCCTCATCGCGGGGCGCCCGTTGCCTGAAAACGCCTGGTCCGGCCTCTGGCGCAATTCTCGCCGCCACCGTCTCCGCACGCTCGCCCCAATCCCCAGTTCCGCCGCGATCTGGCTGACGTTCACGCAGGGGGCATTGAGTATCGCCACTGCCTCACGCTGCACTCCGCTGAAAACTTCCGTCTCTGTCCCATGACAGCCCTCCTGGCCCATTATGGCCTTAACTAAGTATCCGTAAAAGTGGGGCAGAAGCCGATTGCAATGGCGTTGGACCAGACTTATATGTTATGGATTGAAGAATTCGCAGGGTCGTCCAGTCCCGGATTGAGTTTGCAATGTTAAAATACCGAACGGCATTCATACGCAGCCTTGTTCTAGTATGGCTGGCCACATGGGTCTTGGCCGATCCGCTGTGCCTGCTGCAGGAGCTCATGGCTCCGCAGGAATATTCTGCGGCCGGCAGCATTATTAGGAACGGGCCGGTCGGAACGCATGTCACACAGCATTATTTGGATGTCTTAATCAGTTCGTCCACTGAAGGCAATCCCAACCAGAGCGAAGACACCCCCTCCGGCGAGTTCGAGTTCCGCGACCGCGTCGACGTGGGGCGGTCCGATCATGTTCGGTCGGTGGCGCTGACGGTCGCCTTGCCGCTCTGCTTCCCCTTTTCCACATCAGCCGCTCCCCGCGCTCCACCTTCCGCATGGCTCTGAGATAACGGTTCAGTTTCACGCTAAAGCGCGACTGTTGTGCTCGACAATATAGCGTGTGCTGTATTGGGGAGGAGTTTGTGCATGTTGAACACGGACATTCAGAATCTATCTACGTGCGAAGCCATCGATGTGACGGAAGTCTTCTGTGATTTTGACGGAACGATCACGAGCGTCGATGCCACGGATGCCGTTCTTGAAACCTTTGCACTCCCAGCCTGGCGTGACTGGGAGGAACGATGGGTCGCCGGTGAGATTTCAAGCCAAGAATGTCTCTCTCGCCAAGTGGCTCTGATTCGGGCAGAGCGAGACACGGTCGTCGACTTTGCAGCCGAGCTTCCCATTGATGAGGGCATTGTCGCTCTGAGCCGACGGTGCGCTGAACGAAGCGTCCCGCTGACGATCGTAAGTGACGGTTTTGATCTCGTTGTGGAAACAGTGTTGCGTCTGCATGGTCTCTTGCACCTTCCTGTGTTTTCCAATCATCTTCGCTGGGATGAAAATGGACGTCCATCTCTGAGTTTCCCGTTCGCCGCCCGGGAGTGTGAGAGTGGAGCGGGGATGTGCAAGTGTTCGTTGGCGCTTCCCGCAGGGCGCGCATCGTCGTCGACCGTCTATATTGGAGACGGCCAATCCGACCGGTGTGTGTCGTCCAAAATACGGACTGTCTTTGCCAAGGGGGCCCTCCAATGGTGGTGCAAGGGCAAAGGCATCACGTACATTCCGTTCGAGACGCTCACCGAGGTTGCTAAACATCTTTTTCCCCAGGGAGAATAGTACCAGATGAAACCCCTCCCGATGATCCGACTGAACGAAGACCTCCTCCGTGAAAAAGAAGCTAAATTTTGTTCCCACGGCGATACGGTGCATTACTCGCCGGTGCCGAAGTTTTTCCAGGGTTGTGAAGGCAGCTTTCTCTATGACCGCGAAGACAAGCCGTACCTCGATCTCCAGATGTGGTACTCCGCGGTCAACTTTGGCTATCGCAACAAGTCAATTATCGATGCGGTGAAAGCACAGCTCGATCAATTGCCTCAACTCGCCTGCCAATATCTGCATGAAGAAAAAGTGCTGGTGGCCGAGAAGTTGGCGACTGAGTGCTTGCGCGCGTTTGGTCTGGAGGGACGAATCCAGTTCAACGTGGGGGGTGCGCAGGCCATCGAGGACTCGATGAAGCTGGTACGCAACGCCACCGGCAAGACCTTATTCATGGCCTTCACGGGTGGCTACCATGGCCGGACGTTGGGTGCGTACGAGATCACATCCAGCTATCGCTACCGCCGCCGGTTGCCTTCTATGTCGAACCGGTGCAGGCCACAGGCGGGTATATTATCCCGCCACCGGAATACCTCTCCCGGCTCCAAAAGATTCTCAACGAACGCAAGATTCTCCTGGTGGACGATGAAATTCAGATGGGATTCTTCCGCACTGGGAAATTTTGGGCGATCGAGCACTTTGGAGTGAAACCGAACATCGTCGTTTTCGGCAAGGCCATGACGAACGGCTTGAATCCCATTTCAGGTCTCTGGGCAGAGGAGCCTCTGATTTCTCCCCAGAAGTTCCCTCCTGGTTCAACCCATTCCACTTTTGCCTCCAATCCATTAGGAACGGCAGCGGCCTTGGCCACACTTCAATGGATTGAACAGCAAAATTATGAGGAGAAAGTTGCAGCATCGGGTGCCTATTTTCTGCGGCAGCTTGAAACCCTCAAGCAGCGTCATACAACGATCGGAGACGTGTCGGGATTAGGCTTGGCCCTTCGCATTGAAGTCACAAAACCGGACCGATTCACTCCGGATAAAGCCCTGGCTGATCGGATCTTTGAAGCGGGGCTCGCCGGAGGGATTCCGACCTCGCGCGGTCCAATGGGCTTGGTTCTGGATATTGGAGGTCACTATAAGAATGTCTTTACCCTCGCGCCCTCCCTGGACATTACGAGGGAAGAGATTGATCTGGGGATCGAATTGCTCGATAAATTGTTCAGTTCATGAGCGGAAAAGGCATGCAAACCTATAGGGTAAAACGGACTGGTCTCTTGGACGCGATGGTCGGTCGCCAAGAGACGGATTTCTCTCTGCATGCCAATGCGAATGTCCTGGTCTATCTCATCCACGGAGTGACCGGCACTCCGGCCGAGATGTACTACGTGGCGCGGGAAATGGCTCGAAAGAACAGATGGGATGTCTATGTAACCACTCTTCCCGGACATTGCAGGCGGCTGAAAGACCTCGTGAGGACCAGCGAACAGGACTGGCGGGAGCACGTCCTGGCGCAGCTCTCCTTTGTGCGAGATCGATACGAATACGTGTTTGTCTCCGGCCTGAGTGCGGGAGGACTGCTGGCATTAGACGCGTCAACCGTCGTGCCTGTCGACGGGGTTGGAGTGCTCTCGCCAACGTTTGTGTACGATGGGTGGACGACTCCCTGGTATCACCCCATCCTTCCTTTTGCCATGAAGGTCGTTCCTCTTCCCTTGCAGCATCTGCTGTTTCACATCGATGGTCCTCCTTTCGGAATTAAGGATGAGGAGCTTCAAGGCAGGGTGCGCGAGGCCTACCGGCCAATTTCCATTCTTCGGGAATGGATGAAGGATTGGCGGGCTCGACGCAAGCCCAACGATGGCGATTCAACGCGTGCTCCATCTGCCGCATCGATGGGGTATCCCATCTTTCCATTGAGGACCCTTACAGAGATCGACCGGCTCATTGTGCGGGTTCGTGCAGGATTGGGTGGGGTCACGGCCCCTACGGTGATTCTCCAAGCGCGCGAAGATGATATGACCAGTCCCCGCAATGCCGCGATCGTCTATGACGAGATCGCATCAGAAAACAAGCTGGTGGTATTACTGGATGACTGCTATCACGTCATTACGGTGGATAAACAGAAAGAAGCCGTGGCCAGAAACTTGAGCGAATTCTTCCACCTACAGATCGTAGGCAGGACACTCGTATCAACAGTTTTACACCGGTCACATGTCTAGCAAACATGTCCGTAACCGATATTCGTCCGCTTCCTATCCAAGAGATCTTGGTCATAGTAAAATGTTTAAAATGGGGGAGGGTGGGCTATGGCTTCTGATCTAACAATCTCCGAACGGATTCGCAGTACACTTGCAGTTTTTCTGAAGCAGGACGTTGACACCATTAAACTGCACCAGTCTTTGCGAAACGATCTCGGTCTGAACTCGGTCGATACCTTTGAGCTGGTCTTCGAATTGGAAGAGGCATTTAATTTTGAAATTCCTGACCAAGACTTTCCGAAGCTCACCACGGTGTCCGAGGTGATTGCCTACGTGGAAGGAAGAGTCAAGAAGGTATCCTCCAAACGAGCCGCCAAGCAATGACTCGCTGGTACGTATATAGCATTCACGATCGTGACGTTGACAAGGGTCTGTCTCAGGCGGAAGTTGAGCTCGGGATGCGAGCAGACTGCGACTGAGCTGCCTTTGCCCACGCGTTCTGCCCTTCCTTCAGAATAAGCCCTTCATTTACCCGACTCCTCGGCATCGTGGGGTATAAACCCACTGCTCGCTATAATGCGCGCGACAAACAACTCATCATGACGAGAGGGGCCTCTGTGGACCTCTCCGTTGAGTTTGGTCGGCCCCTGATTTTGGCACCGATTTGCGAGAGAATTCCCGGACTACAGTATGACTCTTATGAAAACATGTTCTGCCTTCTTCAGCACTTGTCGATAGGAGAGACCTGCATCGCCGCTAGTCATCATCACGCCAATTTTAAAACGGATAATCTAGTCCTACGAACACGTTTGCCCCATCACTCCCATAGGCCACGTCGAACCGACCGACAATGGTTGGTTTGATCAGCAATCGAAAACCAACGCCCGGACTGAATTGGAAATGCTTGTAGAACAGATGATCAGCCTTCACACTACTTTGTCCTACCCGCCCCATGTCGAGAAACGGGGCAAGTTCCAGGTGGGTATTTACACCGAACATCGTTTTATTGAGCACGGTCACTCGTTCTTCTAGATTAGCAAGGACGGCCCAGCTGCCGATGTACCGGCCACGTCCGAAAGCCCGAAGGGTATTTTCCCCGCCTAGCGTGGCTTGCTCGTAAAAAGGCACACCGAGTGTTGTGCCCCGGCGCTCTATTTGTCCGAACACGCCTTCGAACAGCATGCGTGAGACGAAGATCATTTGGTCCGATGCATGGGGAATATACCGGCGGGCATCCAGTTGCGCATGCCCCCACTGGTCTTCTTCTTCTGGTTGTAAGTTCTGATTAAACTCGGCCAAGACGTTCACATAGGCACCCTTGGTCGGCATAAGCTGGCTATCTCTCGTGTCATAACGGAGTGTCAAGCCATGTCCCAACACTTGGGCTCCCTGGATACCTGGGATCGCAGGAAATTGCTGTGCTGTGCGTGGAAGAGAAACAACGATTCCATCATCTACCCGTACGTTGCGATACCGCTCAGTCAACATAAGTGCGAGATCCGGAGTGAGCCAGATGCCGGCGGTCAGTTTGACAAGTAGTTCTCGCGACGTATAGTTGGTTTCCTGGGCCTCGCTGGTTCGACTACCGAAGCCGAAGAATCTGGCGAAAGGATCTTTAAACGCAGCAAGATCGGCAGCGAGAATGTATCGTCCACTTCCTACGCCAACATTTTTATACCCCAAGTCGACACCCTGATCGAGTTTTTGACCATACCAGACAAACGCATGGTACTGCTCTCTATCAGAGGGATACCCGAAGTAATTCAGTGATCCGTAATGCCCAACCCCTTTATTATTATACAAGTACTGCGGTACGAACATTTCATCGGTATCCCCTTTGGAATTGGTCTTGAGAATTGGCGTGAGTCCGCCAGCCCAGTACCCTTCATTTCGATTGGTGGCAAATGCCGGTAGCGGGATGACCGTATAACCCGGTTGAGTTGGCAGAGACTTCAGCGCGTGTTCTGCCGGCGGAGAGCCCAGGTTCGTAAGGTCCTTCGGCGAAACGCCTGCCCCATTCTGCTTGTCCTGAGTCGATGGGATGGATTGCTGTGGGTTCGGAGGACCATAGACCTCCGCCGCATCGGCTGGACTCAGTGCAAATAACAGGGCTTGTATCGTAAGAATCCCTACCCAATAGATCAGCACGATGCCATCCGGTACCGTCTCATCGATGGCACTCATTGGCTGGTCCTGACGGGTAGAACCTTGAGGGGATGAACATCACTTACGAGGACATCACAACGGCCAGATGAAGGTCAATACTGAACTCAGATCAAACGCTATTCGCTATTCCTGAAGAAAGCTGGTAGTCGAAATCCTTACTCCAGATCCGACCTGTTTTCTATGGGTATCGATCACCTGCTGATGGAGCTGTTCCACGCAGTCTCCGTCTCGCACGATCATCTTAGCCCATATACTAGCCCTCGGGGAACCATCGTGCGCATATAGCACCTACCAGACTACTTTCCATCTCGGCCTTATTGACCGCCAGTCACAAAGTCTCTGTAGGGAACCTGCTTCCAGCGCATGCAGGATGACGAAATCAGTCTTCAACGGCCGCACCGTGGGCTTCTCCTTGCAGAGCGTCACCCAATCAGCTTGACCGATTCTTACCATCCATGAAATTTGCCCGCGCAATGACGTGGTGTGCAAGATCTTCATCGAGGGTGGCCCAAGAGATGCCCTGAGCCACGCTGGCGACGAAGCGCTGCATATCAGAATTCCGCGTTGATTTCATTTAATAGATTTAATTGACTGGTTATATTAAATTGCGTGTCTGAAAGTAAAAACACAGCGCTCTGCAGACAGCGACGCCACCAATCGAAGTCTGACATCCCACTGAATTTGGATGCTCATGGGCTCTTTTGAGGTATTAACCGTTTGGGTACTCAACCTTGTGCTTGATTCGGGGGGGCATTTCGCGTTCAAACTTGCCGCGGTCGAATCCGACACTGACGCAACTTTCCTAACTCACTGGCGTCATATGCTGGCCCGTCCTTGGCTGTGGTTAGGAGTATTGTGTTTCATCGGCGAATTTGTGGCCTGGTTGGCTTTTTTGTCACTTGTTCCCCTTGCCCAGGGTGTGCTCCTTGGCATGACCAGCATTGTCGTCGTCATGCTGGGAGGTCGAATCATGTTTCATGAGTGTTTCACCCGACTTCGGATAACCGGTATGGTATTGATCGTTGCCGGCATTGCGATCGTGGGGATGGGATAATGTCGCGCAAGATGTTCTATTTCATTGGGTTTTTTGTGCTGATGGTGTCTGATACCTTTTCGCAAGTATGTTTTAAGATGGCAGCAATCCAGGCTGAGCCGTTCCTGATCGAGGTTGAATGGTTGGTTCGTGTTCTCGAAACACCCTGGGTTTACGGAGCCATCATCGGCTACCTTGTAGCGTTTATGACCTGGATGACGCTCCTTCGGCATGCCCCTGTCGGACCTGCCTTTGCAGCCTCACACCTTGAAGTGGTTGGTGTGATAGTTATTTCTGTGCCGCTCTTTGGGGAGGTCCTCAATAGTTCTCAGATGTTCGGAGCCATTTTGGTTGTGGCTGGCGTGGTCTGCTTGGCACAGAGTGAAACCCAATCTCATGCTCACCTCTGACTCGGCCATTGAAATACCACCAACAGCGGGCTTGCCTTTATATCTTAAGGATCTATTTCCTTCCTGGTCGGACAATTTCCCCCAAAAACTTGCAGAATTCCTCGGTGTTTCCACGGTTGGGGTTGAGTGCTCAGGAACTGCGAGTCTGATTGTCATTCTTGAGACTCTAAGCCGACTGTCAACACGAAAAACCGTTGTCATTCCCGCCTATACCTGTCCGTTGGTGGTATTCGCGATCGTCAAGAGTCGTTTGCAATTACGAGTTTGCGACACCTGTCCGGATAGTTTTGAACTCGACCCCGAGGCATTGGCGAAGTTGTGCGACCGCGATACGCTAGCCATTGTTCCCACCCATCTCGGTGGCCGGGTAGCCGACTTGAATCCCATCGTTGCTCTGGCGAGACAATGCGGTGCTTACGTAATTGAAGATGCCGCGCAGGCGTTGGGTGCCCGCTATCAGGGGGAAAGCGTCGGATTGCGTGGCGATGCGGGGTTTTTTAGTCTCGCAGCCGGCAAAGGTCTGAGTATCTTTGAAGGAGGTTTGTGGATCGCCGCAGATGCTGAATTGCGAGCGGAGCTGGGGCGAACCAGTCTGCAGATTATTCCCGCTCGCTCTGGATGGGAGGCGTTACGTTGTCTGCAATTGGCAGGTTTTGCAGCCGCCTATCGTCCACTCGCTCTACGGTACATTTATGGAAATTCGTTGCGGCGAGCCCTTCGTCGTTGTGACTCGATTGCGGCAACCGGGGATTATTTCTCTTCAAGCATTCCTTTGCATCGGGTCTGCGCATGGCGACAGGCGGTTGGTAGTCGGGCTCTCTTGCGCCTGGCCGACTTTCAGCGTGACCTTGCGAGGCAGGCCGCCAGACGTCTTCCTGAACTAACAAGAATTCCCGGGGTCAAGGTACTGACCGATCCTCCCGGAGGATCAGGAACTTGGCCTATTTTTATGGCAGAGCTACCCAATGAAAAAGTGTGCGATCAGGTGCTTGATGAGTTATGGGGAGCCGGTCTTGGCGTTTCACGCATGTTCGCTTATGCCTTGCCCGACTATGAGTATCTGCGTCCATGGGGTGGGGAACAGGCGGTTCCAAATGCCAAAAGGCTCGCTGCATGCTCCATGACGATCTCGAACAGCCCGTGGTTGGATGAGGCGAGTTTCGAGCGAATTCTTGCCATTTTGGTCCGGCACTGCCGCTAATTACTTTTCGACGTCCTTGAGCCAGGTGAGCAGTTGCCGATTGACTGCTGTCTGTTGAGCTTGCCATTTAACGAGGGCCTCAGCAGGAATTGGCGGTTGCTGATCCAGGGCACTAAGCCAACGTTTCCATGATGTTTTATAGTGATGAACGGACAGTTCTCCGGTGATATCGCTACCAATCAGTTTCCCCTTAAACGCCTCAATCAATAGTCGAACGTTTTCCAGGTCGAAGCAGCCTTGATCCCAATTGGTTCGGACAACGTTCGCGGAAAACACATCTTTGTCGATTGAAAGATAGACGGCACCAGGAATATTTTTCTCGAGTTCAGCAATAAATTGTCTGATGAGCACCTGGACATTTTCAAAAGATGCAATCCTTTTGGCAAGTCCAAAAGGATTGATCCACTGCACGTTCACACCAGTTGTCCAGTAACGAATCTTTCCCTGAACAATTGGCAACAAGTGATTTTCCCAAGCATGCCGCCAACTCACGTCAGCAGAGGTGATACCAAGGATGTGAACGCAGCGAATTTGCGGCAATCTGGCTGCATGGACAACCCATGATCCGCAATGAATGCCAAAAGGAAAGCGCATATTGTCCGGGTGGTTATCAAGCACAACCACATCGAACGGCTCACTGTTCCAGATGCGGTCAAGTAGGAGATGACTGATGTGGTGAAAGTCGCCACTGCCCATGCAGACAGGTCCGTAACTATCCGGCAGTCGCTCGTTGAGAAAACTTCGGAAGCGTTTCCAGGTTGGCCACGAGCACCCAAAACGAATCGCTTCCTGCCAATCAGAAAGTTCGATTGTTTGTGTGTCTTCCAGCCCGCGTAGTGAGCCATCGATATCGAGAACAATGGGTTGACTCACTGCGGATGCTCCGCGAACCATGCCCTGTCGTGCTCGAAGTGACTCGATAATTTATCCAAAATGCGCCGAAGCAGGGGATTGCGAACATAAACAGCATGTTGGGTAAAAGTAAATTTTGCGCCTAAATATGCCTTGATTTTAGGGTCTGTCCATCCGGCAACGTAGTATCTCAGTTTTCGCGACAACGCAAAAGCAAGGTTCTCCATCCAACTGACGAAATACAGGTTGTGTTCACGTGCCGCGGGATAACGAAAACCGATGTACTTGTCGATCAGCATGCCATTGTGAACAAAGCACAAATTGAAACCGATTAATTGTCCTGCCGAGTAATATAGAAAGAGGTGACCATCCAGCGATTTATCCTTAAAAACGTTGGAAAAGAATTCGGCGCTCAGTTTGTCAAAGTGAATTTCGCTTTGCTTGTAGACATTGAGATATAAATCGTAAAGTTCGTTTAGAAACTCTGCCTTATTCAGGCGTTCACAGCCAGTATTCATCATATCTATTTGCAAATCTGCACGCGCCCGCATTTTGCGTCGAATGTCCTTGCGTCGCGATGATGACAGCCGGGAAAGATACTCATCCACACTTTCGAAGTCGATCGGTATATAGGCCAATGCCTGGCCGGCGATCAGAATGAAGCCCGTATTCTTGCAGACTTCTATCAATTCCGCTGCAGCGATGCGCTCAGCTTCGGTGAGTAGCGGTGACTGGTTAGGAATATCTTTAAGAACACACAACCTAGAGGAACGTCGCCAGGTAGTCAGCATGGATTCCACCGATGCTGGGCCGTCGATTTGAGACGGTACTGGCAAATATTCCGTTACTGTCGTTCCCCAAAAAAGAGTGCGCCAAGTCAAAACTTGTCGTACCACGCGTTGGAATGAAGATTTGTTTTCGCAACGTTTCTAGTATTGAAAGTACACCGCCGTATGGCCTAAAGAGGAACGCGCCTCCCGAGCAGCGATGTCATCTCTTCGACGATCCAGAGTCACGACGCAATAACTGTCGTCGGCACAATCTGTTTCGACATTGTTCAACCTCGTACATCGTACGATACCGTGCAGGTCGACGAACTGCTCACCAATACTTCATGCTAACCTAATCGGACACCTGCTTTCCACAATGACCGAAGCAGACATCTAGAAGTGACCAATTTGTTCCGCCGTCCGGCTATCCAATTTGGCTCGAATCTCACAGTCCTTGATTCCGTAAGGAGGCGTTCTTCCAAAGTAACCACCTGGCGTAGCGGAATATGTAAGACAAGATCTTTCTCGAATTTTTACGGGATCAGATTTTGGCCTCCAGTCGAGATCCCGATCGACAATGCCAAAACAGCGACGTTATAGGTGCATCACCGCTTGGCCGTTATCGTCCAGCTGTTTCACATTGAAGATTGGCGATCACCTGACGACTGCGGATAAAAGGCAATACCACAACGAACAGGTTTTCACCGAGATCGCGCCGCGGTATGATTTCATCACCTGCGCTCTTTCATTCTGGCTTCCCATATTTTTCGGGATTGCGTATGCCCCATTGACCTGGCTCCTTTAACCCAGGTCGGATCTGGAGTTAGGATTTCGACCGGCGAAAGGAGGGAGCATGGTATGCAAACGGTATACGGCGGAAGAGATCATCTGCCATCTACGAACCGTGGAGATTGAAGCTGGGAAGGGCCTCGGGATCGCGGACGCCTGTTGGAAGCTCGGCATCACCGAGCAGACGTACTATCGGTGGAAGAAAGAATACGGCGGCTTGGCGTCGAGCAGGCGAAACGGTTGAAGGGCTTAGAACAAGAGAATGCGCGGTTGAAACGGCTCGTCGCTGATCTCTCCCTCGACAATAGTATTTTGAAATAGGTGGCGGCGGGAAACTTCTAAGCTCTGCTCCAGCAGGAAGGGTGGCGCGCGAATCACACGCGTGTGGAGCGGCTCTGGCGGCAGGAGGGGCTGAAGGTGCCGCAGAAACAACCCAAACGGGCCCGGCTCTGGTGAGCTGATGGCTCCTGTATCCGCCGCCGGGCTGAGTATCCGAACCATGTCTGGTCGTAGGACTTTGTGATGGACCGCACCCAGGATGGGCGCCCCCTCAAGATGCTGACGGTGGTGGATGAATAAACCCGCGAGAGTCTGGCGATTGCGGTCCGACCGCGGCTCACGTCACGGGAGGTGCAGGAGGTCTTGAGTGAGTTGTTTCTGTATCGAGGCTGCCCGACGCATATTCGGAGCGACAATGGCCCGGAATTTATCGCGCGGGCCTTGCGGGCCTGGTATGGCGTGCTGGCCGTGGGACTCTTATTCATCGAGCCGGGCAGTCCGTGGGAGAACGGGTCTGTCGAGTCCTGTAACGGGAAGTTGCGGGATGAGTTGCTGAACGGCGAACTCTTCTATACGCTCCACGAAGCCCAAGTCCTCGTCGAGCGCTGGCGCCGTCAGTACAACACGCAGCGCCCGCATAGTGCGCTGGGGTATCGGCCACCCGGCCCAGAGCCCCGCACCTTCGTGCCGGTCAGCGTGTCGGTGTGAACGAACTTGAAGGGTGGCCTAACAACTGGGGCAAGTCACTTTATCACAGTTGGATGAGGTGGCAGGGAAGTGGATGCGGTAAGTGGTTGATTTTTGGTGGGCCGTGTAGGGGTCGAACCTACGGCCCGCTGATTAAGAGTGACAAATGGCCAGTTCTCACAACGCTCGCTATTGCAACGGTTTCCCCAATTTCTGTAGCAATACCGAGGTCCTGTAGCGTTCCATTCAGTCTATACATTCCCGTTCTTTCCTTTCCATTCCGGTCTTGTCTGGTCACAAAAGTGGTCACATCCTTTTCAAGGCGAGGGAGGAGCCTATCTACAAAGGGTATCGGATTGTCGTGTGCTAAGGTGGTTTCAAATCAGTTAGTGAGAGGAGGCGCTAGCAGAAGGAAAATCCGATGATTCGGGAAAGCCACAATCACGATGGAGCGGGATGGTTTGGCCGGTTCTGGTAGCAGGGTGGTAGCAAGAATTGCAATCAAGAGGATCACCGGAATTGCATGTATAATCACTGCTCCAAGTCCAACTGACTAGTGGGTCTGATGGTTTTCCATTTGGAAGGACGCCTACCAAAGCGGTCGTGAATCCCATTGATCCGCTGGCCAGCGAACCATCACATTTTAGAAGGATACAAGGGTCCATTGGTTGATCACCAAACGTTATCGTCTTGTCGCCCATCATAGGTACAAGACTGGGGTTATAGTAAAAAGGGAAGGCTCCATCGAATATACTATATTGTGGTTTCAGTGTGGTATTCCCGTCAAACATATAAGCATACCCCCCAGGCACGGGGTCTAAAAAGGGGACTTTAGGTGGTACTGCTAGAGGCACGGTAGGCATCTCGTGAGTTGTTAAATTACTAGGACTCGGCCAAGAAGTGATCGTTTGTTGCCAATTGAACTTGGTGTATCCAAGATCCTGGGCCGCTTGTTGAAGAGTCAGGCCATAATTTGGGGTAAACGTCGCATTCATGGTTGTTGATTCATTAGACTGAGAAGCGGGGCCGCCAGGAAAAGCGTGCACGGCGGTACCGTTATAGGGGCCCGCTAGCACCTGAGCGGGTGTGAGGTAGGGAAGAATCGTCACAACGTTGCCACCATTGTTTGAAGGATTCGCGCTGAGCTGGGGATTGGCGACGGTCACATCATAGGAGTTTGTCGCCTGAGTTGACTGCTCGCTGACATTCGCATAGGCAGACACACCAAAGGCAAATCGTTCACCAATGTGTGCAGCAAGATTCACCTGGGCAGGGACGATAGTGGCAGTCGCTGTTGTACCAGCTTGCACCACTTCGTTGTTCGGTATCGTGGGGGGTGACATGACCGGTACATGATTCGGGCCCTCGGTAATCGAGACGGTA
>VBOM01000469.1 GCA_005877535.1 Nitrospirota bacterium
CAAGAAAACAGAAGCAAGCCATCGCTCGTGGTGGAGAGAGATCCATCGGCAGGATTTCGACTTGGATGAAGCGGAGGGAGAGGCCCGTGACTCTACACTAGGCCAACGAAAAGAAAGCTCGTGATATCTACCGAAGAAACCACAGATTGCGGAGGGCCATGAACCAGGGCAACCTAATCAGCTTCGATTACACCCCATTCCTTGAGGAGGCCCGATGAGCACAGAGCGCCGCTCCGCCCCGAATTCGCGTCTCTTACTTCGGCGCCTGCTTCTTCATTTGGCGTTCTCACTTACTCTTCTGGCTGCCTCCCTGGGGGTTGGCATGTTGGGGTACAGCTACTTCGAGCATCTCCCATGGCGGGATGCCTTTTTGAATGCGGCCATGCTCCTAGGCGGGATGGGGCCGGTGAAGCTGGATTTGTCAGAACCAGGGAAAGTCTTCGCAGGGTTTTTTGCGCTCTACTCGGGGTTGGTCGTGATCGCTGTCACCGCTCTACTGCTCGCTCCGGGCATCCATCACATTATGAAACGGGTGCACTGGGAGGATCGATCAGATGCAAAGTAACCGGGACAAGGTCGTCCTTCGCCACGTGCGTCGTTCCCCCCCGCCCATTTCCTGGCGCTCATATTCTACAAGTGCGGGCTGCGGAAGGCGTGCGACACGACAGCGTCATGTTTGCCCACCCCTATGTCTGTAAGAAGGGATTTTCGTCATCGTGGATTTGTACCGTAGTAGGACCCTGCCCTGTTCCCTACCTGGTATCGTCAACTTCCTCGTCAGACCCGCCGCTCGCCGATTCCTAGTCGAAGCGCCTCCACATCCAACTCATGCTCAAGACGATGCAGCACGTCATCACTAATGGTACCGTCGTTGCGCAGACCGATCACCGCAAGGCGTTCTGCCGTCAACGTCTCATGCCGCAAACGCCGGAACGCCTCGGTGGCGTCCGGCGTACAGTCAGCAACGGTTCCATTCTTGGCGTAACGCTGTACGCGGTCGCCATAATGCACGCGCATCTGATCGAGGTGCTCGGGAATGGGCCACCCTTCGTTTGCGACCTCATCCAGCCGTACGAGAGCGGCCGTCGCCGCATGTTCACGCGCCTGCATCTCTTCACGTTCCAGAGTCCCCTCTTCCCTTACATTCAAGGCGCTGATCAGAGGAGGAAGAGACAAACCCTGTAAAACCAATGTGGCGAAAATCACCGAAAAGGTGATCAGGATGATTTCCGCTCGAAAGGGAAACGGCGTTCCGGCTGCAGTTGTCAGCGGCAGCGCTAATGCCGCCGCAAGAGACACGATCCCCCGCATGCCGGTCCAGCCGATAATAAACAGAGTCGACCAAGCCGGCATTGGATCGCGCGCCCGCAGCGAGGGGCTCAAGAGTCTCGGGATCCACGCGGCCAGCGGTACCCATATCAGGCGTACCACGATGACGGTAACGCTCACGAGTGCTCCACTGAGAATGAGCGGTACAAACATTCCAGATGGGAGGGCCTCCCGGAGTGCCCCCAGTTGCAGACCGATCAGAATAAAGATGACAGCGTTGAGTACGAACACAAGGAAGTCCCAGACTGCCCTCGCTTGAATCCTCGTCGCCGGCGCAACTGCCTCGCTGAAATGTTGGCGAAGATAGAGACCTCCGGCCACGCAGGCCAATACGCCTGAAGAGTGAGCCTGGTCGGCCAGGACCCAGGCGATGTATGGGGCTAGGAGCGTGATCGCAATCTCGCTGAAACTGTCTTCCAATAATTTCAGTGCCCAGCGGGCCACCAACCCGACCAAGAGTCCGATCACGACACCCACTGTCGCTGCCATGAAGAAATCCTGTACTGTGTCGCTGAACATATAGGTGCCACTGATCGCCGCCATCACCGCGGCGCGATACAGAATGAGCGCCGTTGCATCGTTCACGAGACTCTCTCCTTCCAGTATTGTGACCGCGCGCCGTGGAAGCCCTAACCGTTTCGCAACCGCGGTGGCCGACACAGTAGGCCGCTGACCAGAGAATAGGGGGAAGGAAGACCAGGAACACGACATCAGGATCGAGTCGCAGCGTCGGCACGCCCGGAATGAGGCCTAAGACCAACCCTCCGATCACCAGCAAGATAGGGTAAGGGATCACGAGTTTGCGCGCGATCGCCGCAAGGGCGAGCACGGCTATCAACAGCAAAATAACCGTTTCAAGTTGCTGAAGGCTTTCCATGTCGTGTCAATGGTACGCGAATCGCCCGTGCAAAGAACAGGGACCTTTTGAGCCAGTGATCTCGACCTTCTCAGGCGGAGACCTGCTACTCCCCTTCTGCACGTATCGAAGATGAGCAGAATCAGAATCGCCTAATAGGGGTTTCAAACAGGCTGCACAACGCCACAGACCGTGGCGCGTCAAGCGCGCGACATACGAAACAGGCACGATCCGAAGTTCGAGGTTCGGAGTCTGAAGTTCCCAAAACCTCGGACTTTGGACCTCGAACCGTCGTCCATCTTGTTCGCCAGGCCTGTTTCGCTCGGCTACTCCGCTGGCTGTTCGCCCTTGTTCCAAACCTGCAGCCCATCGAAGTTCCGGCTCGCCCAAATAGGTTTTTCCCTGCCTGTTTTGGCTCGAAATCAGACGTAACATGCAAAAGAATGGGAGATGAAACTTCGTTAGGTGGAACGAGGAGAGATCGTGACCCGTCGAAAGACTTCGGCATACAGCCCGGCCGGGGCACTGGCCTTGGGATCGACGAACACTGCTCGCCAACGGTTCAATCCCAGGACTCCTTCCCCATAGGGTATCGTTGCCACCTGACTGTGATGCTCCGCGATGGCGGCCATCTTCTTGGCCACGTAGCGGTC
>VBOM01000103.1 GCA_005877535.1 Nitrospirota bacterium
TGATGGTGCGTTCATAATAAGGCAACACACGCTCCGCGGTATCTTTCAGGCTTTCCCCCCCTGGCGGACGAACGTCGTAACTCCGCCGCCAAATTTTGACTTGTAGGTCGCCATACTTCTTGGCCGTTTCCGCCTTGTTCAATCCTTGTAGTTCGCCGTACCTCCGTTCGTTCAAGGCCTTGTCTTTCTCGATCGGGATACCCATCTGGCCGATGGTTTCGAGCGCGAGTCGCAATGTCTCATTCGCGCGGGCCAACACGGAGGTAAAGGCGCGGTCGAACTTGAAGATGCGCAGTTTCTCCCCCGCATTCTTTGCCTCCTGTATCCCTCGCGGGGACAGAGGCACATCGACCCATCCCGTAAAACGATTTTCCAAGTTCCATTGTGACTCGCCATGACGAAGCAGGACTAGTCGAGCCATCGTGCGTTCCTCTCAAGTCTGAAGGGATATGTCACAGGCCAAAGCATACTGGAACAGGTGCCCAAGTCAAGCGGTAGCTTTGACAGACACCTGCGTACCATGCCGCCCAATTCTCTTTACACAGGATACGCTGTCGGTATCATCACCTCCCGATAGGAACCGGCCTGCATTTGAGACTTAACCCGCGTTATTCATGAAGGTTCTGCTTGCAACGCGCCGATCTGCTGCTACGGCTAGCCTCCGGCCAGCGGGCTCGCCCCTTGGCCCTTCTAAGTACTGCACGAGCACGCATCGGATCCTCAGGGCTCTGCGCGCCGGTCTCGCTACGCTACTCAGCGCTTTCGCAACGATCCGTCATGAAAAATGCGGGCCAGCAAACCAGACCCACGCTTTCGCTACAGGAATGTGGGCAGGCCACGTTTTCGATCGGATCGCGTAGGTCGAGGGGTAGAACGACTACGTCCTCTTTGTGCTCATGCGCTATTGGGTGCCGAAGGTTCTTTCGTCGTCGGGACGAGAGCGGCTCACGAAGAACGATCCCGACTATTGGCTGGGATCGAGACAGATTCTGAAAGCAGCAACCACGCGCTTTCGAGCACTCAAGCCGCTCATCGAATTGCTGGCTGTGCCGAATTTTCTTGCAGAGTCGGCCATGGCTGGGACCGGTCCTTCACCGGTCACGGAAGCTGAACTGGGAACGATGCAGAAGGCATTGCCGAGATGGCGGAGAGCTATGCCGGCCTGGACTCTATCTCGGTCATCAAGCAATTCAGTTCGGCTCCGCTCCGGCAGACTGAATTCTTCAAACTTAACAAGAAACACAGCGCCGAACTTGGGTGGTCTTCCTGCTGCGTGAACACTTTCGTAGTCTCGGCCTCGGCCAAGTTCGCTATTGGCCCCTCGTCGCGCCGATCAATGCGGCACGCGGCATTCTCAATCAAACAGAACGGTCAGGACGATTCTTCCCGACGAGCTGAAATCCTGGTGGCAAAAGAACTGGCCGCGGATCTATATGAGCTGGAACAGAAGCAGGAAGCTTCCGAATCAGGCGGGGCGGTTATGCACAAGGTTTCGGATGATTTAAGCATGGATGAACTTGAAGCCAGCGAGATAGTTTCTGGTTTACACACTGCTCGCTGCAGTCGGTTTCGCCGGCTTCTCTGGCGACCTTTCGCCGTCTGTTGGCCCATCCTGAAGCATTTTGATCATGGTCATAATGAACAGCACGTAGAAGGCGATGCCGACCCAGATCACGTAGGGCTGGACCCCTCCTGATTCCTTCAATGCCTCGTCCAGCTTCACCGGATCGGTCCACGAACCCTTCTTGATCTTGCCAATATGCTCGCGGCAGTGCCAGTAGTACACATAATTCGCTGTGGCCCCAGCCATGATGCTCCAGACGAGACCTACGGTAAGGTCGCCGGTCAGGTAGGTCGAAATCATCGGACCGAGGGCGTAGACTAGCGCGTACACGTACATTTTTCGGTAGAGAAACCAGACGAAGGAAATAAAGAGAAAGGCCGGCCAATTCCACGTCAGGACGAACTTCGACCCTTCCCCCAATCCGAACTTCTTAAAATGTTTCAGGTAGCGATCGGCGTGGGGACCGATGAATTGGCGCCAGAGATTTTCATCAGTGTGGATTACGGTGGCGGCGAGCGGTGCTTCAGGCTCGACGGCAAGCGTGTTTCCACACTGGTAGCAAAATTTAGCGTCTTCCTGATTCTGCTGCTTGCACTGGGCACAAGATTTCATCCGCCCGAGAGTATCACAGTGGAGCCGCCACCTGGGTAAAGAACCAAGGCGACTCTGCCTCACATCTTCTGCCGCTCCTTTCAAGTTGATTCCATCGACAGGCCTATGCTACCTTCCCTTACTTTACAAAGGGATACGTCTGTCATGCCGACGGAAGAACTGAAACAGGACGCCGCACTTTATTTGATGCAGACTTATACGCGTCAACCGCTCTCGATCGTGCGAGGGCGTGGCACGAAGGTGTACGACCTTGAGGGACGAGAGTATCTCGATTTCGTCGGCGGGATTGCGGTGAACATCCTCGGGCATGGCCACCCGGATCTGGTTCAGGCGATCCAGCGCCAAGCTGCGCAGCTGATCCATACCTCGAACCTCTACTACACCGAGCCACAAGTGAAGCTGGCGCACATGCTGGTGGATCACTCGTTTGCCGACAAAGTGTTCTTCTGCAACAGCGGGGCAGAGGCGAACGAAGCAGCGATTAAGCTGGCCCGCCGTTACTCCCATGAAAAGTATGGAGCCGGGCGGTTCGAGATCGTCACGATGAGGAACTCGTTCCACGGCCGGACGATCGCGACGTTGACGGCGACGGGCCAAGATAAGGTTCAGAAGGGCTACGAGCCGCTGCTACCGGGTTTCAGCTACGTCGCCTTCAATAATCTGGAGCAACTGAAACGGGCCGTGACTGACAAGACCGCGGCGATTATGCTCGAGCCGGTTCAAGGTGAGGGGGGTATCTATGTCGCGGACCGCGAGTATTTGAAGCAGGCGAGAGATCTGTGCTCCCAAAAGGACGTGCTGTTGATTTTCGACGAAGTACAGACTGGAATGGGGCGGACCGGAACTCTATTTGCCTACGAGCAGTTAGGGGTGCAGCCGGACATCATGACCTTGGCGAAAGGGTTGGGGGGGGGCGTTCCCATCGGAGCCTGCCTCGCGAGGGACTCTGTTGCAAAGGCCTTCTCGCCCGGCAGTCATGCCTCGACATTCGGCGGTAATCCGCTCGCCTGTGCGGCGGGCTTAGCCGTCTGTCGTGCCCTGCTGGAAGGCCAAGTCCTTGATCATGCGCGCCGGATGGGAGAGTATTTTGCGAAGGGGTTATTGGACTGTAAGGAGCGACACCGGGTGGTGCGCGAGGTGCGTGGCCTCGGACTCTTGCAGGGAATTGAGCTCGATATGGATGGCCAAGCCGTCGTGAGGGAGTGTTTAGCACGAGGCATTCTGATCAATTCGACCGGCGAGTACGTACTGCGGTTCGTGCCGTCCTTAATCATTACCCAGCTGGAAATCGATCGATTGCTCGATACGCTTGCTCAGATTTTCGACATACAGGCGGCGTAAGGCTTACTGAGGCTGAATGGACACAACAGGGATGACCACGCGAGCGACAGGAATGCGAGCCGGCAAAAAAGATCTTCTGGATGTGGCGACCACCACCAAGGCGGAAGTGGATAATTTGCTGGCAGCGGCGGCCCTGTTGAAAGACAAGCAGCGGCGCGGGGTTCCTCATCCACTGCTTCCCGGGAAAACGTTGGGGCTCCTGTTTCAGAAGCCGTCGACGAGGACGCGGGTGTCGTTCGAGGCGGGCATGAACCAGATGGGTGGCCATGCTCTGGTCCTGCCCATGGCCGACATCCAGCTCTCTCGCGGAGAAAGCGTCGCCGATACGGCACGCGTGTTGTCGCGCTATCTCGACGCGATCGTCATCCGCACCTATGACCACTCGATCGTGGAGGAATGGGCGCGGGAAGCGACGATGCCGGTGATCAATGGGCTGACCGACTTGAGCCATCCTTGTCAGGCCCTCTCAGACCTCCTGACTATTTGCGAGAAGAAGGGCCGGTTGAAGGGGATCAAGATCGCCTATATCGGCGACGGAAATAATGTGGCAAATTCCCTGATCGAGGCAGCGGCGAAAATGGGGATGACCATCACCCTCGGTTGTCCGGTGGGGTATCAGCCGGAGCAGCATGTTGTGGATCGGGCTAGGGTCGAGGCTGCAAAAACCGGTGCGGTGATCGAGATCGGACACGATCCCCACATAGCGGCGAAGGAAGCCGACGTCATCTACACCGACGTCTGGATCAGTATGGGCCGCGAGCGTGAGCATGCTCGACGATTAAAAGTCTTGGCGCCCTAACAAGTGAACAGCCGCCTGTTGCATCGCGCCAAGCCCAATGCGATCGTTATGCACTGTTTGCCCGCCCACCGGGGTGAAGAAATCAGTGCCGAGGTACTGGATGGTCCGCAGTCGGTCATCATCGACCAGGCGGAGAATCGACTCCACATGCAGAAGGCCATCTTAACGCACCTATTAGGCATGAGGGGTCGAACGAAACGATGAGCCGTATCATTAAAAAAGCGGTGCTGGCCTATTCAGGCGGGCTCGATACTTCCGTGATCTTGAAGTGGTTACAAGAAACCTACAGCTGCGAGGTCATCGCGTTTTGTGCCGATCTTGGACAAGGCGAAGATTTGCAAGCGATCAAGGCAAAGGCTCAAAAGCTCGGTGTGAAAAAGGTTTACGTCGAGGACCTGCGCGAGACCTTCGTGAAGGACTATGTTTTTCCGATGTTACGCGGCAACGCCATATACGAAGGCTGTTATCTGCTCGGGACCTCGATCGCGCGGCCCCTCATCGCGCGGCGTCAGGCTGAGATCGCGCTCAAAGAAGGCGCCGAGGCTGTGTCGCATGGCGCCACCGGAAAAGGAAACGACCAAGTGCGGTTCGAGTTGACCTACACGGCGCTGGCGCCGAATCTTAAGATCATTGCGCCTTGGCGTGAATGGACGATGCGATCGCGGCGCGAATTGATCGACTATGCCGATCGGCACGGCATTCCCGTGACGGCGACGAAAGGCAAACCCTATAGCATGGATCTCAATTTGTTCCATGTGAGTTATGAGGGCGGCATTCTCGAAGATCCTTGGGAAGCCCCACCCGATGAAATCTTTCAAATGACAGTGTCGCCTGAGCAGGCGCCGAATAAGCCGCTCGAAGTCGAGATCGACTATGAGGCGGGTAATCCAGTGGCTGTCGACGGCAAGAAGATGAGCCCGGCGACGTTGTTGGCCCGCCTCAATAAACTGGGCGGCGCGCATGGGATCGGGCGGGTTGATCTGGTGGAGAATCGCTATGTTGGAATGAAATCTCGCGGGGTCTATGAAACCCCGGGCGGTACGATCCTCCATGTGGCGCATCGCGGACTCGAGTCTTTGACGATGGATCGCGAGGTGCTTCACTTCAGGGACGGTTTGATACCGCGCTTCGCCGATCTAATTTACAACGGCTATTGGTTCAGCCCGGAACGAGAGATGATCCAGGCCTCGATCGATGCGGCGCAGAAGGACGTGACCGGCACGGCGCGGGTGAAGCTCTATAAGGGGAGTTGCACGTTGGCCGGGCGCAAGTCGAAGAATTCGCTCTATCGTCTCGACATCGCCACGTTTGAAGAAGACGAAGTGTATAACCAAAAAGATGCGGAAGGTTTCATCCGGTTGAACGCGTTGCGCCTGAAAATCAGAGCCCAAAGAAGGGAGGTCTCTTCCTGATGGCACGAGCAACGGGCCGCAGCTCTGCCGCGTCGGAAGGCGGAAAGGCCTGGGATGGACGGTTCAGACAAAAGACGAACCGGTTGGTGGAATCTTTCACTGTTTCGGTGGCGGTCGATCGCCGGCTGTACGCTCACGACATTCAGGGCAGCATCGCCCATTGCAAGACGTTGGGGAAGGCGCGCGTGTTGACCGCCTCTGAGACCAGGGCGATCGTGCGGGGCCTGGAATCGGTGAAGACCGAGCTAGATCGGGGCCGCTTTCGCTTCACTCCGCAGGATGAAGATATTCACATGGCAATTGAGCGCCGGCTGACAGAATTGATCGGCCCCCTCGGCGGCAAGTTGCACACGGGCCGGAGCCGGAACGATCAGGTCGTGCTGGATGTTCGGCTCTATTTGCGAGATCAACTTAGTCAGCTCGTGACGCATCTCGAAAACTTTCAGCGGGTGTTGGTGGCGAAGGGAAAGGCGAATCGAACGGTTGCCATGCCGGGCTATACACATCTACAGCGTGCTCAGCCGGTGCTGTTCGCTCATCATCTATTGGCTTATGTAGAAATGATCGAGCGGGACAAGGGGCGATTTTGCGATGCAACGGTGCGTTTGAATATCATGCCGTTGGGGTCCGGCGCGCTCGCGGGGACCAACTACCCAGTCGATCGTCGGTTCACCGCCGGGCTGCTGGGCTTTCCCTCCGTGACGCAAAACAGTCTCGATGCCGTGTCCGATCGGGATTTCATCATCGAGGTGGTTTCAGCGCTGTCGATCACGATGATGCATCTGTCCCGGCTCAGTGAAGAATTGATTCTCTGGTCCTCCCAGGAGTTCCAATTCGTCGAACTCCCCGATGCCTTCTGTACCGGTAGTAGTATGATGCCGCAGAAAAAGAATCCCGATGTGCCGGAATTGGTGCGGGGCAAGACGGGACGTGTCTATGGCCATTTAGTCAATCTGTTGACGACGCTCAAGGCCATGCCCTTGAGTTATAACCGAGATCTTCAGGAGGATAAGCCGGCGCTCTTCGATGCCCTGGATACCGTGGTCGCGTCGGTGGAGGTCTTGACGGAACTGATGCGCCGACTCACCGTGAATCGGGACGTCCTCAAGCAGGCGGTTCAGGATGGCGGTATGTTGGCCACGGAGGTTGCAGACTATCTTGTGACCAGAGGAATACCTTTTCGCGAAGCGCATGCGATCACGGGCCGATTAGTGCGGACCGCATTGGATCAAGGCCGTGGACTCACGAACTTCTCGCTTGAGGAACTGCGGACATTCTCCGAGCGAATTGAAAAGGGCCTGTTCTTGCGGTTGACTGTCACTGCCGCTATCGACCGGAAATCTCAGATAGGCGGAACTGCCCGAATGCAAGTGGAACGGCGCATCAAAGAACTCGAGCGGATGCTCTCGTGAAGATGCGGACGCCGAGTGCGACATCCATCGTGGCGGGTGTGACGATGGGAATGTTGGTCGCCTGCGGGGTCGTAGGGTCGCCAGTTGCTCCTGAAAGTGTCGGTGTGAATCCGACCATTGAGCGGCAAAAGAAGTTAGAGGCGTTTGAGGAGAAACAGCGCGAGGCAGAAGAAGCTGCCGAATCTGCCGAGCCACAACCGGACCCAATGCTACAGGGGCAGGATGTCAACCTTCCTCCATTACAACCGGTGGGAACCCGGTAATGTCGGAACCACCATCTGCTGGACCTGTGTAGCCGGATAAAGCTATACTGCAAAGGCGCGTGAATGGCTGTGCCGAGATGGCGCAGGTCCTGGCGGCGATCGAGGCCGAGCACGCAGAGCCTCAAGTCCGTTCCAATGAAGGAGGCGGCGTGACATAAGCATGGGAGCAGCTCAGAACATCTCAACGAACTATTGATAATCTCAGCCGGATAGCCGGATAGAGGTGAGGAGGATCAGTTCATGGAGCTTATTCAACCTGTTCGGCACAGTCAGGTCATTGGGCATGCGGCAACGGTCAAGCACGCACCAGGCAAGCGGCTGTTGCTGGTCGATCCCTATCCGCGCAATAATCCCTATCGGTTGACCGCTTCGGAGCGCCGCGCGGTTTGGTTTCCCAAGCTGAGCTTGCCGACGATCGCAGCCTATACGCCGGAGAATTGGGAAGTAAATCTGGTCGATGAAGCGGTTCAAGATATCGATTTCGATTATCCCTGTGACATGGTCGGCCTCTCCATGATGACCTGCTATGCCCCTCGCGCCTACGAGATCGCAACGGAATTTCGCAAGCGAGGCAAGACGATCGTCATGGGGGGCGTCCATCCCACATACTGCCCTGACGAAGCGCTTCGGTATGCCGACGCGATCGTCTGTGGAGAAGCCGAAGATCTCTGGCCGCAGTTGGTCGCGGATTATGAGGCCGGGAAGATGCAGCGCATGTATAAGATGACATCGTTTCCCTCTCTGGAGAAGTACAAGAGTCCCCGTGTCGAATTGTTGAGCCCCGACTCGTACATGACGAGACAATGTAGTTTCACGACACGCGGATGTCATTTCGATTGCGAGTTCTGTAGCGTGTCCCCGTTTAACGGAAAGACTACGCGACGTCGACCGGTGCAGGAAGTGGTCACGGAGCTTCGAAATGTTCAGCGATGGATTCGCAGTGAGTTGGTTGAGCGATTGCGCGACGAGCCGATGTGGAACGCCTTCGTCACTGCGCTTCGGATTCGGGTAGGAATCGAAGACGGCAGCATTGTCGCGTTTGTCGACGACTTGCACAACAGCAACCGTGCCTATTGTCGTGAGCTCTGGGCCGCGCTGAAACCGCTCAAGATTAAATGGGGTTGCCAGTCCACAATGTTCCTCGCTGATGACGAGGAGATGGTTAAGCTTGCGGCCGAAAGCGGCTGCGTGTCGGTCTTCGTCGGGATGGAATCGCTCGATGAAGATGCTCTGGACGAAACGAATAAGCCGTTTAATCGAGTCCAGAAGTTCTCCAAGGAGATCAAAATGTTCCACGATTACGGGATCATGGTGAATCCCGGGATCGTGTTCGGATTCGACAGCGACGATGTGACCGTGTTCGAACGGGCCGTCGACTTCTTGACAAAGAACCAGGTGGAATTGGCTTACTTCAACGTGCTGACGCCCCTTCCTGGTACGGCGCTGTTCGACCGCTTCGAAAAAGCCGGTCGTATCTTCGACAGGGACTGGGCGAAGTATGACGGCAAGCATGTGGTGTTCCAGCCGAGCAGGATGACGACTGAGCAACTACAAGACGGATTCCACTGGGCCAACCACCAATTCTATTCACTCCCTTCGATCTGGAAACGATTGTCGGGCACAAGTCAGCGGCTTATTCCGCGATGGGAGATGAATCGGGAGTTTCGGAAGTTGGTCAAGCGAACCTGCCCCAAAGCGTCCCTGTCGCCGCTCGCGGGGGTGTTGAAGAATCTCCAAGCGAAGCTCCCGGTGTTGGACAAGGAGCAATTGATTCCTAGCGCGCTGCATGCACTGAAACAGCATTTCGATCCGAATGCGCTCTCGGCACAACAATTGATTTTCCACATCAAGGCCAAGCGGCATGACAAGTTCGCTGCTCTGTTCGTGGATCTTGAAGGTACCCTCGATCGCCTGAATGCCTTGGAATTGATTAAGCGGATCAAGGAAGCTGCCAATCAGGCACGCATGGACATCATCGTCAACTTCGAGCACCTCAAGCTGGCGACGCCAGATGCCCTCAAGGCATTGGTGGATTCAGACGCCATGAAGGTGGCGATTCCGAATGTGAAGGTCCGCTTTCGCAAGTTTAAGGATGCATTCGAAGCCTCATTGCAGGGCTTCTCACTCGCAGGCTTGCAGGGCTTCTCGCTCACAGGCCTTGAACATCTCAATGAAGATTCGCAGGATGCATAGTTTCGAGTATCGATATGGCGAACTCTATTGTGAACAGGTGCCGGTCAGCCAGATTACGAAAGAGGTCGGCACGCCTTGCTACATATACAGTTACGCCACACTCGTTCGTCATTTCCGGGCATATGATGGAGCCTTCAAGAGCGTACCCCATGTGATAGCCTTCGCCATGAAGGCCAACTCCAATATCGCGATCCTCCGTCTCATGGCAAAGGAGGGGAGCGGGGTGGATATTGTATCCGGGGGGGAACTCTTTCGGGCGCTTAAGGCGGGTGTTCCTCCTTCAAAGATCGTATTCGCGGGCGTCGGTAAGAACTCTGAGGAGATCCGTGAGGCCTTGAAAGCCGACATCCTCATGTTCAACGTCGAATCCTCGGCTGAGCTGCAGGCGATTAATGAGGTGGCCGCTTCCGTCGGGACTAAGGCAAGGGTCGCCCTGCGCATCAATCCTGACATCGATCCGAAAACGCACCCCTACATCTCGACCGGTCTCAAAAAGAGCAAGTTTGGGATCGCCGCCGATCGTGCGCTCGAAGAATTCACGCTGGCTTCCTCGCTCGCTAACCTCGATGTCGTCGGGGTTCATAAGCATATCGGGTCGCAGTTAACGGAAGTCACGCCGTTCGTCGAGGCCGTGAAGAAAGTGGTAAAGCTGGTCGAAGCCTTGAAGGGCCAGGGCATCAACATCCGGTACGTCAATATCGGCGGTGGTCTTGGCATTACCTATTCGGACGAAACGCCACCGCTGCCGCAGGACCTTGCGGATGCCGTGTCGCCGCTCTTGCGGGATTTGAATGTGACCCTCATTCTAGAGCCGGGTCGAGTCATCGTCGGGAACGCCGGCATCCTCGTAACGAAGGTGCTGTATCGGAAGGACGGAGAAGCGAAACGGTTTATTATCGTCGATGCGGCGATGAATGACTTGATCAGGCCGAGCCTCTACGGGGCCTATCACGAGATTTGTCCATTGTCCGAAGCGGTGTTGCAGCGGCCTAAGTATCATGTGGATGTTGTCGGCCCGGTCTGTGAGTCCGGCGATTTTCTGGCGAAGGACCGGTCACTGCCGGAGGTCAACCCGGGTGACATGCTTGCAGTGATGAGCGCGGGGGCCTATGGATTTGTCATGGCCTCCAATTACAATTCGCGACCACGGGTACCGGAGGTCTTAATCAAGGACAAGGAAATCCATGTCATCAAGGCCAGGGAAACCTACGACGATTTGGTGAAGGGCGAAGCGATTCCAGCATTTCTTAACTGAGGAGTGGGCGTACAGCGCGCCATCGGCGAAGGAGTCAGCATGTTTACAGGTGCATTGATTGCCATCGTGACCCCGTTCCGGAATGGCAAAGTCGACGAACAGGCCTTGGGCGATCTGATAGAATGGCAAATTGCCAGCGGGACGAACGGAATTGTGCCCTGTGGCACCACCGGCGAATCCGCCACCCTCTCGCACCAAGAACACCACCGCGTGATCGAACTGACCGTCGAGGTGGTCAACCGGCGCGTTCCCGTGATTGCCGGGACAGGCTCCAACAGCACGGCAGAAGCGGTATCCCTTACAAAACATGCCAAGCAGGCAGGGGCCGATGGGGCGCTGCTGATCACACCCTATTACAACAAGCCGACGCAAGAGGGGCTGTACCGACACTACAAAGTTATCGCGGAGTCCGTGGATCTTCCGCAAATTCTGTATAACATTCCCGGACGGACCGGCGTGAACATGTTGCCGTCTACTGTTGCAAGGCTTTGCGGGTTACAGAGCATTGTCGGGATCAAAGAGGGGAGTGGGTCAGTTCTGCAGGCCTCTGAGATTGCGCATATGTGTGGAGATCGGATAACGGTCCTGGCGGGAGATGATGCCCTGACGTTACCTATGATGGCAGTCGGAGGAAAAGGGGTCATTAGTGTGACATCGAACGTCGCTCCATCCGAGATGGCTCAATTGGTCAAGGCCTTCTTGAGCGGACGCATCGACGAGGCACGCCGAATCCATTTCGCATTGTCGCCGCTTTTCAACGCGCTCTTTTACGAGACCAATCCGATTCCGGTGAAAACTGCGCTGGGCATGATGGGGAAAATCGATCCGGAGCTGCGATTGCCACTTTGTGCCATGGCGACCGACACGAGGGACCAACTCACACGAGCCTTAAAGGATGCAGGGCTCGTCTAGCGTGAAGCGTTAGGGGTAAGGTTTCGGATGATCAACGTGATTGTCGCAGGGGCTGCCGGTCGCATGGGCTGCCGGCTGGTTGCCCTTATCAAAGATTCGACCACACTGACGCTTGCCGGTGCGATTGAAGGGAAGGGCCATCACGCTGTGGGTGACGATGCCGGGGAGACCGCAGGATGTGGCCATGCAGGTATTCCGATCACCGACGATGTTACGGCGCTCCTTGACAGAGGCGAAGTGGTCGTGGATTTCTCCGCTCCTGAAGCGACCCTGCATCATTTACGCACGGTGGCGCAACATCGACGAGCCATGGTGATCGGCACGACGGGGTTTTCCCCCCCCCAGCTCGAAGAGCTGAACTCCCTCACGCGCCAAATTCCCTGCGTGTTGTCCCCTAACATGAGCGTGGGTGTCAACATGATCTATAAGGTCATCGGCGAGATGGCAAAAGCGCTGGGGGACGAATACGACATTGAGGTGATCGAAGCCCACCATCGTCTTAAAAAAGATGCGCCAAGCGGGACGGCGCTCAAGATTGCGGAAGTCTTGGCAAAAGCTATGAAACGCGATCTGAATCAAGTCGGCGTCTATGCGAGGAAAGGCCTTATCGGAGAACGGAAGAAAGGGGAGATCGGGATTCAAACAATCCGTGCCGGCGATATTGTCGGCGACCACACAATCCTATTTGGCGGGGTCGGTGAACGCATCGAAGTGACGCATCGAGCGAATAGCCGAGATACCTTCGCACAAGGCGCCTTACGTGCCGCTCGGTGGGTGGTTCGGCAGCCTTCGGGCCTGTATGACATGATGGACGTGCTGGGCCTCCGATAGTTCCTCCTCCCTGTTCCGGCTCCCACCACGTGAAACCGACCGGCAATCATTTGTGGTGTGACAGATCCTCTGTTGAAGCGGAGTCGGGTTTACTCCAATCAAGAAGTTGGAGAGATGCGGAAGGGATTATCGTATAGTGCGGCGGGGAATCGCATCACGAGTTACCGAGCGACTTCCTCAAGGTCTCACTTGCTTGTGGGGTTGTGCTCAGTGGTTTTTCGTTTGGCGATCGCCGCAGATAGACGGGCATACATTTCCTACGCGGAGTCCGTCCAATCAACAGAAGGCGGGTACCTACGGAAGGCGGCGGCTGCCTTATGCTCGTCGTACGAGAGCGGTTGCGGTTATGTCCTAGCGAGTACCGCCGGTTAATGTCTAGCGGTAATGAGCCGAGGTTCCTGATACGCTGCTGTACGCAGGCCAGAATTCAAACAGGCAAACACTGTGATCGCAAGTGGAGGGTAGGAATGAGAACCCATTAGCTTATCAAGCCAGCACAGATTATGGAGTCCTTGACAGTGGTCATGCTGTCCCATAGGATTGTGGCATAGGGAAGAGCCCCCACATGTATAGAATTATCCTCGCTCTCGGGCTACTTGTCTTGCTGTATTTTCTCCTCCGGCGTACCCTCCGAGAGTTCAAAGGCCTGGGCGAGCCGGATCTTCTCCCTCCAGGTAAGAATCACATGGTGCAGGATCCCGTCTGCAAGGTATTTGTTCCAAGGGGAACGGCGATAACAGAGGATATTGGCGGGCAGACGTATTACTTCTGCAGCCGATCGTGCGCACACAAGTTCCAGGAACAGCTGGCCGGTTAACAGCCCGAGTAACTAGAGTCGGAAAGTTTTTCTTCTTTGTCGAACTTGAGCGTGATCTGGCACTGATTGGGAGAAAAGTTAAAGAGAGGTAGGCCAGATTTGCCGCCGGCGATGCGGTAGTAGGTCCAGGTTTCGCCGCCGAAAAATCTAGGGGCCTTGCCGCTCGGGGCTCCCCAGTTCTTCTCAAACCAGGCCTTGTCCTTGCCTTGAAGCTCAGCCGGTTTTAGCGACTGTTCAAGATAGGGATTACCACCCCCGCAGCCGGTCAGTGCCAGACTAAACAGGAGAACCCAAGCCGATCGGTGCATCGTGCACTCTCCTCGGGCGTATTTATAAACGCAGAGACGAGCCTATTAATGTCTGAATTCTAACCGGCGGTCTGGGACCTGTCAAACCGGTGTCTGCTAGCAAATGATTGCAGCCAGGTTGAGTTCTTCATAGAATATAGAAGAACCGATAACGAATCGCGTAGAGGGATTTCTCATCCGGACATGAAAGGACAATCCAATGAAATTCTTTCTTGATACCGCCAACGTCAAGGAAATCCAGGAAGCGGCCAGCCTGGGGCTTCTTGACGGAGTGACCACGAACCCGTCACTTGTCGCCAAAGAAGGGCGCAGCTTTAAGGAAGTGCTCATCGAGATTTGCAATCTCGTCGATGGGCCGATCAGTGCAGAGGTTGTTAGCCTCGAAGCCGATGCCATGGTGAAGGAAGGGAAGGGCCTTGCGAAGATCCATAAGAACATCGTCGTGAAGGTACCTTTGATTGCGGAGGGATTGAAGGCCACCAAGAGAATGGCCGCCGAAGGTATCAAGGTGAATGTCACGTTGTGCTTTTCTCCGACCCAGGCGCTTCTCGCAGCAAAAGCCGGTGCCTGGTGCGTCTCACCCTTCATCGGCCGGCTTGACGACATCAGTTCAAATGGGATGGAGCTGATCCGCCAGATCCTGACCATCTACCGCAATTACGACTTTAAAACCCAGGTGCTGGTGGCCAGCGTGCGCCATCCTCAGCATGTAGTCGAGGCTGCGCTAGCTGGTGGGCATATCTGTACGATGCCCTTCTCGATTTTTCAGCAGATGGTGAAACATCCGCTAACGGATAGCGGACTCAAGAAATTCCTGGCGGACTGGGAGGCACAAGCCAAGAAGT